>DOIX01000397.1 GCA_003511885.1 Cyanobacteria bacterium UBA11153 | reverse complement strand
GAGGGCGGGGAGGGGGGGCGAGGGGGAGAGGGAGGACAGGGGGGACAAGGGGGACAAGGGAGACAAGGGGGACAAGGGAGACAAGGGAGAAATTTTTTTTGTCTTTCCCTAGCCCCTAGCCCCTCAAAAAAAAAACTGCAATTAATATAACTTAACAAACGATCGCTGAAACCCTCATAACTTCGTCAAATTAATTGAAAATAATTTTCAATTAATAACGAGATTGCGTTGTTTCAGCGATCGTGCTAGAATAATCCAAAGGCGGACTAATAACCAATTAGAGATTTTGTAATCTATTTCGATATACTTAGGGTTGGCAGAAAAAGTCTTTTCATTAGGATGTGGGGTGTGGTGCAATTTACCAGTTTAAGTAAAAAATAGAGTTTCAAAAGAGAATGGAGCCAAGTTAAAAAATTGGCTCCCCGAATTAAATTCAGACAGGGGCAATGGCGATTGAATACCTTCAGGAGAGAGAAGGTTACATCGCCGTTGCCTCTATATCATCTCCCTCTTCTTGATTTTCATCCTTGCGGGTGCGGGTGAATCGGCGATTTTTAGAGAAACGACCTGTATTTTTGCGTTTGCGAAACTTACGGGCGTAAGCTTCGTTTCGTTGCGCCTTTTCTTTCTTGAGATTGCGGCGCTTTGCCATGTTTACCTCTTGATAACAAACAATTTTGCCCAATTCGCTCCGATTGTAGAGTTAAGTGGGGCTTGTCTATATTAGCAGCTTTAGTGGTTGAAAAGTAAAGGGAGCGCCTGTTCCCTAGTAAACTGTATCAAAATGTTACTTTTGTTTGAGTGAGGTTACCGGAAATAGCTCGGTAACTTCTGCCATTCCAGTCAGGAGCTAATTAACAGTGGGTATGTTCATGAACTCTAGTCTTGTTTTATCAATGCGACGAAACTGGCAATTTGTCCAAACTGTACTGGGAATTATATTTCGTCACCCCATAGTGGGGACGAGTATCATCCCGATCTTACCAGATGGGCGAATTGTCCTGGTTAAGCGCCAGGACAATGGTAAGTGGGCGCTTCCGGGAGGGATGGTAGATTGGGGAGAAGATATTCCTACCACAGTCAAGCGGGAATTGCTCGAAGAGACGGGATTGGAGTTAAGGAAGATTGGACGCTTGGTGGGAGTATATTCAGCAGCAGATCGCGATCCGAGAATTCATTCTATCTGTATCTTAGTAGAAGTTGAAGTTCAGGGCATAATGGAGGTGAAGGATATGTTGGAAATTATGGCTGTTGAAGCTTTTGATTTATCGTCATTCCCCAAAGGTAACCTCAGTCACGATCATGAAATACAGTTACAGGATTATTTAGATGGTAAAACTATTCTGGCTTAGTCAAGAACTCACCGTTATACTCGCTAGGGTTGACGGGAGCTTATCACAAAGCTCCCGTTGACCAGACTAAAATTGTGATAAACCTGGGTTATTTGAATCATGAAACCTACAGATGGGGGCTGGGCAAGTAGCGCTTTCGTACAGCTTTAAAAACGTGTAACGAGTTAAACCAGTGAGCTATACCTAATAAGTTCAAATAACATTGTCTGGGCGAACTTAACTGTAAAAATCCGAATGTTTTTAGGGAGTAATCCCACCCCATAATCCGTACATATCTGCCATCACGAGTCTGTAACTATCCAGTTTTGCGATCGCGAAACATCGAACGTCGGCGCGTACATCCAAGGCGGTAAGGGATAACTAATATTTTTCCAAAATGCTTGAAAACTATTCACAAATCTGACGGTTATGAATACAAAATCTCAAAATAATGAGACTTCCCTCTTATTTGTTGGTGGCAATTACCATCCCCCTAACCAGGTATAACGGGATTCCCTTTGCCGCATTTCAGATGGAGAAGCGGATGTCGAGGTGCGAAATAGTGATAGATAGATAAGAGGCAAGAGCTAAGGGATAAGAACAAATAGCCAATACCAGATGCGCCCGAGCTGATTAACCTATCTTCAATTGCCAATTCCCTAAATCTAGTCACTTTTGCCATATAATCTCCCCATTCCCTACTATCTATTCCCTATTACCCCCAATGAATGTAACATTACGCAACTCTAGAATTAAACTGCCATTAGGTAAAATGTTTTGGCGCGAAGTTGGTAAAGGACCAATTCTCATATTTTTACACGGGACTTGGAAGGAAGGGAGTCAGTGGCTACCTCTAATTGAGCATCTTCACGAGAATTATCATTGTTTCGCCCCAGATTTATTAGGGTTTGGGGATTCAGAAAAACCCAAAGCCCACTATTCAATCCAGTTAGAAGTAGAGTTTTTAAGTCAATACCTAGACGCGCTACGCTTATCAGAAGTTTATTTAATCGCCCACTCCCTAGGAGCCTGGGTAGCAGTGACTTATGCCTTAAAAAATATAGAGAGAGTTAAGGGTATAGTTTTATTTGCACCAGAAGGAGTTGAGACAGAAAAACCGCCCCAAAATTTACAGTGGATGAGGTGGTTGGTGACACGCCCACCTATCGCTTATACTATTTTGCGATCGCTACTTCCTTTGGCGCGGTTATTGAAGCTACATCAAGGTATCGAAAAATCCTTAGATAAACGAGAAAAATTACTGGCTTCACCGACAGCATGTCAACTGTTATTTCAGCGAAGAGCAGTGGAAATCAAGGCAGAATTAATCGAATCTAGTCTTGATGCTTTGATAGTACCTATGTTAATTATTCAAGGTAAAAATGATACTCCTGATGCGATTGATAAAGCTAAAATATATGGAAAAAAGGTTCCTAAAAGTCAGCTTGTCTTAATTGATAAGATTGGCGATGATTTACTGGATGAGTTGCCGAATTTGGTGGCTAAACATATTGATGATTTTATCAAAAGTCATCAATCTCAGGTATAGTGACAGTTGACAGTTGACAGTTGATAAGCTGCTACGCATTTAATTTGTATATTCCCACACCAAAAAAACCACACCCCACACC
>DOIX01000278.1 GCA_003511885.1 Cyanobacteria bacterium UBA11153 | reverse complement strand
TAACAGCGGGAACCGCTGTATATCCGAATGCTTCACCCTCTCCTCACTGTATTTGTGGTTTTTTGCCATGGTTTGATGATTTTGGGATCTTTATCGTGAGGGCAGGGTGAAGCATTCGGATTGTCATATTTGTCGTTTTTTGCCAAGGTTTATCGCCCGAATGCTTCACCCCTACGGATTTGATGGGGAACATTCTCGACTCATAACTAACTTACCTGATGGTAGTTGATAAACACCTTGAGGTTCAATAATTGGATCGCCAATTTGCCAAGAATCTGTGGGTTTATTATTAGTAGATGAGGTATCATTGGGAATATTCCGTACTGTTCCGGTGGGATAGGGGGAAAGGTTAGGATCTTGCGGGCGGAGGGGTAAGCCACCTGAACCTGTGATGATGAAATTGCCAGTTTGTTTGGTGCTGCGGGCGATGCAGCTATTGGCAATCAGGCTATCGGGATCGACTAAATTATCGGGTAATTCGGTAAGGCTATTTTCGATAAAGCTAACGTCGGGAATGGTAATAGTACCAGATATTGCACCGCTGGCGTTGATATCGACGCGATCGTTAATATCGAGGGTTTCGGGGTCAGTATTTTTGGGAGCAAAAGCAAAGCTGGAACCGAAAAAGATTTGGGTATCGAGAGTGATATCACCACCTTTGCCATCGCGGGCAAATGCTAGGATATCGCTGTCATCAAAGGCAATGATAGTATCAGCTTTGATCGTAATATTTCCACCACCACCTACACCTTGGGAAACGTTAGTTTTGATATCGCTGTCACCGAAAAGGCGGATATTTTCGGCGGTAATAGTAATAGCACCTCCGGCGGATTGACTGGAATTAGTGGAGATGTCGCTATCTTTGGCGGTGAGAAGTCCGTTAACATTGATGGAGATTGGACCTGCATTTCCTTCTCCTGTAGCGCGGGTGGTGATTTGGGCTTGGTTATTTAGGGTGAGGGAGTTGGTGTCGATTTGAAGTTTGCCGCCTTCTCCTTGGTTGAAAGTTGAAGCCGATACTTGTGCGCCATTTTGGATTTGCAATTGTGGGGTGGTAATTGTTAAATCTCCAGCGTTTCCGGTGCCTATCGTTGAAGTAAATAAACCGCTACTGATTTTACCATCACTAGAAGTACCAATTAATTGTACTGATTCCGAAGCATTTACTATCAAATTTGCCCCATTTCCTGAACCATTAGTGCCAGCAGAAACCTGTGCCCCATCTTTAACTAGCAACTGCGGTGTAGTAATAGTCAACTCTCCTGCTTCTCCTATTCCTCCGCCTTCGTTTGAAGAAGACAAGCTGCTGGGAACTTTCCCATCGCTTGAGATACCAATTACTTGCAAGGATTGAGAAGCATTTACGATTAAATTCCCCCCATTTCCTGAAGCTAAAGTTCTAGCTGAAACCCTGGCTCCATCCTGAACAAGGAATTTTCCTGTGATAATCGTCAAGTCTCCTGCGTTTCCTATTCCTTGAGTTTGAGTAAACAAACCACTGCTAATTTTACTATCATTATTGCGACTAATAATTTCGACAGATTCTGAAGCAATTACGATCAAATTGCCCCCATCTCCTGAACCCAAAGTGCCAGTTGACACTACTGCCCCATCTTGAATAAGTAACTGGGGTGTCGTAAGAATTAAGTCTCCTGCATCTCCTGTTGAATTATTGTTCGCTTGAGCTACCAAAGCGCTGGAAATTTGACCATTAGGAGATGTGCCAATCAATTGAACCCGTTTGGCAGCATTAACTGTCAAAGTTCCTCCATTTCCTGCATCAAAAGTACCAGTTGAAACTCTTGCTCCATCTTGAACAAGCAACTCTGGTGTGATAATAATTAAGTCTCCCGCATCTCCTTCTCCTCTGGTTTGAGTAGCCAAGCCACTAACAGCTTCACCATTAGTGGAAGTGCCTATTAGTTGTACTGATTTGGAAGCATTTACGATTAAGTTTCCAGCGTCTCCTAAGCCAAGGGTGCTAGCTGAAATTAGAGAGCCATCCTCAACAAGTAACAGCGGTGTGATAATCGTCAAGTCTCCTGCATCTCCAACTCCTTCAGTTTGAGTAAACAAGCCACTGGCAAATTGCTCATCAGTAGTACGCCCCATTACTTGCACTGATTCTGAGGCTTTAATAATGAAATTTCCTCCATTTCCTGAGCCAACTGTCCCAGCAGAAACCTGTGCCCCATTTTGGACGATAAAATTTCCTGTAATAATTGTTAAATCTCCCGCTCTTCCTTGTGCCCCTTCTGCTGTAGTAGTAGATAATCTGCTGGGAATTTTACCATTGGGAGATGTACCAGTAACTTGCACCAATTCAGAATCTTTGATAATCAAGCTTCCTCCTTTTCCGGATCCAAAAGTCCCAGTTGAAACCTGTGCCCCCTCCTGAATAAGTAATCTCGGCGTAGAAATTATTAATTCGTTGGCATTTCCTATTCCTTGAGTTTGACTATACAAGCCACTAGCAAATTTATTGTCAGGAGAGATACCAATTAAGTCCACAGATTCAGAGGCATTTACAGTCAAAACCCCCGCGTTTCCAGAGCCAAAACTAGTAGTTTGAACCAATGCCCCACCTCCAACGCGCAATTGTTGAGTTTCAATTGTCAAGGCTCCCGCATTTCCTGCACCTAGAGTAGCAGTTGATACCCGTGCGCCATCGCTTACAGTTAACTTGCCTGTTGTAATAGTTAAATTTCCCCCATCACCTTCAGCATCTGGATAAACTTGGGCAATTAACCTACTAAAAATTTCACCATCAGTAGAAGTACCAAGTACTTGCACTGAATCACTAGCATTTACGATTAAATTTCCACCCTTCCCTACACCAAAAGTATCAGAGCCAACGAATCCTCCATCTGCAATTAGCAACTGTGGCGTGATCATTGTCAAATCACCGCCGTTTCCTGTCCCCTGAGTTTGAGTGTACAAGCTACTAGGAACTATGCCATCAGTGGAAGTGCCAATTAGTTGTACCGATTCAGAAGCATTTACAATCAAATTTCCACCTTTCCCAGAACCAAAACTTCCAGATTGAAGTATTCCTCCATCTTGGATTAGCAACTGAGGTGTGGTAATAATTGAGTCTCCTCCGTTACCTGTGCCTGTTGTTACATTCAACAATCCACTGGCAAATTTACCATTAGCAGAAGTACCAATTAGTTGCACGGATTCCGACGCATTTACTATTAAATTTCCCCCATCTCCAGAGCCAAAAGTACCCGCTAAAATCTCTGCCCCATCTTGGAGATGCAGCTTTGGGGTAGTAATTGTTAAATCTCCTCCTTTTCCTCCTCCTGTAGTTGCAGTAAATAAACTACTAAGAATTTGACCATTGAGAGAAGTTCCGATTAGTTGGATAGATTCAGAAGCATTGACATCTAAACTACCCCCATCTCCTCCTCCAGATGTGCTAGCTGAGATTTTAGCTCCATCTCGAAGAATTAACTGTCCTGTGCTAATTTTTAAATTTCCTCCTTCTCCTGCACCAAATGTATCGCTACCGATTAAAGCGCCATTAGTCACAGAGATAATATCATCGGCAATTAAAGTAATATCTCCAGCATTTCCAGATAGAGATGAAGAGTTTATTGAGTTTGTAATTGAAATATTATTTCTAGAGTCAATAAATACAGAGCCACTATTTCCAGTAAATCCACCATTTAAACCATCTGTATTAATTGAACCAATAGTAATATTTCCGCTAGATAGTTGAGTATTAGGTTTATACTGATTCGTCAGAAGGATAAGCCCATTAGCAGCACCAGCCCCAAACATCGCAATCCGGTTAATGATAATATCTGCACTCGTTGCCATATTACTAATTGTGGGTGGTTGAAGAGCAGTACCGTTAGCGTTTATGAAAAATCCATTAGTACCTACTAGTCCAATTGGAATACCAATATCAGCCGGATTCATTCCAGCCCGGACATCAAATGTAGGTTGTACCCTCCCATTAATAGATACTACTGTGCCATTAGATAGAGTAATATCTTCAGTAATAAATCTTACTGGATCTGGTTGCCTAATGAAAACAGATCCCGGAATCGTAACACTCCCTCCAGCAAAAATATGTAGCGAAGCCCCCACATAATTATTAAAACTCACATCCCCGCGAGAACGAATAATCGGATCGTTAGGACTATCCAAATCCCCTAAATTCCCATCTAACTGCTCAATTCTAAAATTTCCCCCACTCCAATAGTGAGCATCTCCTCCTACAGTATTTCTACTGCGCAATATAATATCCCCACCGGAATAAAACCCACTATCGGGATGATTCAGTGCAAAAATATCGACATTTTCATTACCTTGAATTAATAATTTACCCTCAGCTACGGCAATAAAAGGATTGGTAAGGCTATCCCGCACCTGCAAATTATTTAATCCTAATAATGTCAAATCTCTACCAGTATATAATTGACCTTGGATAGCTAAATTACTACCTGCTAGGGTTAAATCTTTCCCTGCTCCTAAATTCCCCTGATTAATAATCGAACCAGGTTGATTGGCTACTTGATTAAAAAATAAGGCTCCCGGATTGACTGAAAGTAAGCTGCTAGTACCGGGTTCGCTAGCACTGAAATAGCCTTGATTACCAAGTGCGATCGCATTAGCTGTAGTGGCGACAAATGAGCCATTTATATCTAGACTAGCATTTTTGCCAAAAACAATCCCATTGGGATTAATCAGAAATAAATTCGCATCGCCCAATACTCCCAATCTGCCAAAGATATTGGATGGATTATTACCAGTAACGCGAGTTAAAATGTTTAATATTCCATCCGGATTGGCGAAATAAACTCCTCTGCCTTCGCCTACATTAAACTCTAGAAAACTTTGGAATGAATTGGTTCCCCGGATTGCACCGCCATCAATGCGATCGTTTAATTCATCAATTGGATTAACAACAGAAGATTCTGTCCCTAATGTGTTGTCTGGGATTAATTGAGCTAGGGCACGATGATTATTAACCGTGAATGCTTCGCCTAGAGTTAACGATGCTAGTATTAATAGCATTTCTAGGCGTAAATACGTCACCCCTAGACCTAAAATCTGGACTTTTGTCAGATATCGATCGAGCCACCCCGTACTCATGACTGGTTTTTCTCCTCAAATATTATCCCATCATTAAATTGCGCGATCGCAAATAAGTGCGTCGCGATTAATTGAGCGCTCAAAATTAACGGCAAACTCCCGATCGATTGTAATGATTTTTAACGATCTGGAGCAGTAAAAACTCTTATAATTTGGAAAGTTATATTAAGATTATATGGAATGTAGCATAAGCTTTCCGAATCGCTCATTTTTCTTTGGCAAAAATTAAGGATTTCTGGTGATTAGGTTGAGATGAGGTGACGAAACTCAGCAAAAATTGTATTAATGGAGGTGTGAGGCTGCGATCTTACAAATGTTGGTTATGGTGCGTTATAGCAACCGCCAGGGCGGCCCCGACATTCTCAATTCCTCAAACCCTTGATTTTACAGCTTTCTTCCCTAGCCCCTAGCAAGAGTGCCCCTAGTCCCTAGCTATAGCTGTCGCATAACGCACCCTACGGTAACTAATCCCTCGACTATTAAACCCAATCTAAACTAATCTTATGGTTCTGCAAACTCCACCTAAACCCCAAATACCAATAATAACTTGGGAAGAACTTCCAGAAGACTTTATTCTACCTGACGATCCTGTGGAAAATATTCAACAACCAATTCTTGCTGCTGCACTTACAGATGCTTTAGGTGCGGCTAATCGCATTCAACCAGAGATGCTGATTGCCTCGAATTTTGGTTTAGTTGCTACCGTCAATCAAAAAACTATAGTTAAAGCCCCTGATTGGCTCTATGTGCCTCGCGTGTTACCCGTTGCTGAAGGAGTAATTCGTCGCAGCTACACGCCAAATCGAGGGGGAGAGCCAGTGGCAATAGTGATGGAATTTCTTTCGCAAACTGACACGGGCGAATACTCAGTACGCCCTACTCCTCCCTACGGGAAATTGTATTTTTACGAGCAGATTCTTGCTGTTCCAACTTATGCAATTTTCGATCCCTACCAACCGAGTTTAGAAGTGCTACGTCTCCAAGGAGGTAAATATATATTACAACAACCTTCAGCAGAAGGACGTTTTTGGATTCCTGAATTAGAACTGTTTTTAGGTATTTGGTTTGGTGAAAGATTGGGAACGACGAGTCACTGGCTGCGTTGGTGGGATGAGGCAGGAAATTTGCTGTTGTGGAGTGCGGAAGCAGCCGAAAAGGAACGTCAGCGTGCGGAACAACAAAAACAGGAGGTAGATGTGGCAAAAGCTCAACTGGAAGCGGAACGACAACGGAATCAATTATTAGTAGAGAGATTGCGATCTTTGGGTATCGATCCTGATAGGATTGGCGATTCTGATTGAAGTTAACCAGCCAATGCGATATTGAAGTTAATCCTCCAATCCGCCAGGGATTAACTTCAATGTCTCATAGCTCAATTCCATTAAAATGGACTAAAATTCCGAGCTATAACTCATGGTTTATCAGTCGTCTAAAGACGACTTTAACTATTAGACAGTGGTTTTAATCACTGGCAGGTGACTTAGTTCAAAGTTATAAATCAGGTAAATCCCATTTTTTCTGTAATCAATAGTTGGAGGTGCATTGTGTCAAACCTAAGCCACCGATTTCATAAACATAAATTATTAAAAATAATCTTTATAGTTAGCCTGATTTGTTCCATCTATCTGGGGCAAATTATATCGCCTAAACCAGCAATTTCTCAATCTTCAATTCCCAATCAACTTGTCCAAGCAGGAGTTGAACGATATGAAATTGGGGATTATCCCGGCGCAATTGAAAAATGGGAAACTGCGTTAAGTACCTATCAAGGTACTAACAAATTATCTCATACTGCTATTGTTCAAGAAAACCTGGCAAGAGCTTATCAGGAAATCGGTCAAATTGATAAGGCGATTAATTATTGGCAGGAAGTTACGGCGACTTATGGTAAATTAGGAGATATTTGGCAAGTGGGAAGGAGCCTCACGGAACAAGCTCAAGCTTACACTCATTTGGGAAAATATCGGGATGCGATCGCAATTTTATGCGGAGTTTCTACCCCTCCCCCAGCCCCTCCCCTGCGAGGGGAGGGGAGTAATTTTTCTGCCCTGCGAGGGGAGGGGAGTAATTTTTCCCCTTCTCCCCATCTCAGTTGTATTTCAGGAAGTGCGTTAGATATTGCCTACAATTATCAAGATTCACAAGGGGAAGCGGCGGCTTTGGGTAGTTTGGGAGATGCTTATCGGCTTAAAGGGGAATACAATCGAGCAATTAATTATCTAGAAATGAGCTGGGAGATAGCTAAAAAAATTGATAATTCAGCTTATCAGAGATCCGCTTTAAATAGTTTAGGTAATATCTACAGTAGTTTAGCACTAGTTAACTATCGCCGCGCTACTGCGGCTGAAGAATTGGGGGATAATACCAAGATTGAGCCGTTTAGACAAGAAGGTTTGAGGGATGATGCTAAAGCCTTAGAGTATTTTCAAGCAAGTATGGCTTTAGCTGAGGAGGCAAAGGATAAATCTGGGAAATTGCGATCGCTCCTCAATGCCATTCCTATCTACAAACGTACCAATGCGTTGGATGGAGCGATGGAAGCGCAGGAACGAGGATTTTCACTTTTGGAGAGTTTACCAGATTCTCGCGATAAAGTCTATGGTTTGATTGATTTAGCTAATCTTTTATCAGATGAATCCACAGGTAAAACCGATTGCGGGAAAACCCCACCTCAATCAAAAACTAAAGCCCTACTGGAGAAAGCTATTACTATTGCCCAAAATATTCAAGATTATCGCGCCCAATCCTTTGCCCTGGGGGAACTTGGTCATATTTACGAATGTAGTGGTAATTACGAGATAGCGCAAGATTTCACTCAAAAAGCACGATGGGCAGCAGATCAAGATTTATTAGCCAAAGATAGCCTCTATTTGTGGGAATGGCAAGCCGCACGTTTGCTGAAAGCCCGTGGTGAAGAGGAAAAGGCAATCAAGACTTATGAAAAAGCGATCGCAACTTTGGAAACCATTCGAGGCGATATTCTCACAGCCAATCGCGATTTACAATTCGATTTCCGCGATACAGTAGAACCCATTTATCGCCAACTTGTTGCCTTGCGATTAGAAGAAGATCCAGTTTTAGCAGTAAATTCACCAGATAAACGCATCGAGAATATTAATGCCGCACTCAGTACAGCGGATTCCCTGAAACTCGCAGAATTGCAAAATTATTTTGGCAATGATTGTATCTTAACCATAGTTAATCCCGAAAAAGTCGATGTAGTGGGAGCAAACACTCCTACTGCCGTTTTCAACTCTATTATCTTGAAAAACCGTACTGCCATTATCGCCAGTTTTCCTAACGGGCAAAAGCAGATAAATTGGATCGATTTCGATAGAGAAAGTCTCAGAGAAACAATTATTAAGTTTCGGATAGGATTAGAAAGATACGGTTTCGATGAGTTTGAACCATACAATTTTCAACCAGCACAGCAAATCTATGACTGGTTAATTCGTCCCTTTGCTTTAGATTTAGAAGAAGCACAAATTAAAACTCTCGTTTTTGTTCAAGATGGCATATTCCGTAGCGTACCCATGGCAGCACTCCACGATGGCAATCAATTTTTAATTGAAAACTATGCCATTGCCACTACTCCCAGTATCAGTTTAACCGATCCAAAAGTCCTCAATCGGCAAGACTTGCGAGCCTTAGCATTTGGCTTAACTAAAAGTGCTAAAATTGAAGGTTATGATACCTATCCAGCCCTTGGTAAGGTAGCCTCAGAAATTAGTCAAGTAACTGCCCAACTTCCTGGTAGTAAAGCATTTCTAGATGAAGATTTTACCAGCACTCGCTTGCAACAAGAATTAAGTGCCAATACTTACCCTATTCTACATATTGCGACCCACGGACAGTTTGGCATAGAGTCAAAAGATACCTTCCTCGTCACCGGAAACAATCAAATACTCAGACTCAACGAATTAGAAAAAATTATTCGCACGACAAATCAAGGAAGCCAGCCAGTAAAGCTACTGGCACTGACAGCCTGCCAAACTGCGATCGGTGATGACCGTGCTATCCTTGGTTTAGCTGGAATTGCCCTGCAAGCTGGTGCCAGTAGTGCCCTAGCATCTCTTTGGTACGTTGATGATACTACAACGGGCAACATTGCCACTCAATTCTACGCAGGTTTGCGCGATTCTCAGATGAATAAAGCCGAAGCATTACGTGCGGCTCAACTAGCTGTTATTCAAGAGGGAGGTAAGTTTATTCATCCTGGTTATTGGGCATCTTTTATCTTAATTGGTAATTGGTTGTAAGTAGTCGGACAAAATTAAAGTCTCTCGTGAAGCTAGTAGGGTGCGCTACATAATGCACCCTACAAATATCTACTTCATCCTGTTCTCTTTCCCAATAAATCCAAATTAATTAGATTGCCGTTTTTCTTCTATAATCTGCTGAATTCTCACGCTTTGTTCCTTGACATATTCTAAATTGCTAGCTCCTTCTAAACGAGATAAAGTCTCCAAAAGAGAAAGCTGTAAATCCGGAGATTTTAGATTATCTGCGATCTCTAAAGCGATCCCAAAAGCATCATACCACAAACCGAATTCAGCATAGAGATTCCCTTTGGCTACAGGATCGTTTATAGTAGCGAGTCTTGATGTTAAAGTGGATGGAGTAGCCACAACATCAATCTCTCCACGATCTACTAAAGCACCAGATGGACGATTAGGATTGCATAAGAGAACAACTTGCCAAAGATATCGCTTTCCTACTGATAGATTGGGGAGAGATAGCTTCATAATTCCTGGAGAACTATTCAATTCTTGGAAGAGAATTCGGCGTTTATTATCCCCCTCATATTCGTATAGAGAAAATTCTAAGGGAAATGATTCAGATTCCGGGATAAACCAGGCTACTGTTGGGGAAGTAGAAACAGTTTGTCCCACATGACTGTAAGGAGCTAGAATTGTTAGTTGTGTCTGTGAGTTGGAACTACAAGAACCGCCTCTTCTTCCTGTTCCTCTTGTGCAACCAGTTTTTTCTGTATCTGTACATGATGGTGAATCTGGCTTAGGAGGTGGATTGTATTCAGCTAAAGCTAGGGATGTGGTAATTAGAGATAAACCAAGAAAAAAACTGCTAAATAGTCTGGTATAGAATTGGTTATTGGGTGAGAAAAGCATGGGATTGATTTGATGATTTGATTGATGTACTAAATGACAGAATATAAGAAAATCGGCTAACTAGCCAAGGGGTATAGGTGAAAATTTATATGCCTATTTCGGAATAATCTCTGACTGAATTAAGCGATGAGACTTGCATAAAAATACCATAGCACTTACCCCGCCTATATATATAGCAACCGCCACATCGGTTAAGGCATTAATAAC
>DOIX01000018.1:34026-55279 GCA_003511885.1 Cyanobacteria bacterium UBA11153 | reverse complement strand
ACGGAGTTACTGGCGGAAAGTGTGTTGAGGATGCGTTTTGGTCAATTAGATGAACGTTTGACTAATGTTATTCCAAGTTTACTGGCTTTATCTCTGGACGATTTGGGGTTGTTGCTGTCGCAGTTACCTGAATTATCGGTTGAGGAATTGTTGGGAAGGTTTGGGAATTCTGTGAGTTAAAATTTTGTAGGGTGGGGAGTGCCCACCCTGTTGTTGAAAGCGATCGATTTATTCTTTCTGTAAGTTTTCCCGCTCTTTTTGGAATTCATAAAACCTTCGCCAAAACTCTTCACGTCGCTCTGACGTGATAAACCAAACACAAATGTGTTTTTCATTAACTGGGCAATAGATACCTGGTCGTTTATTATATTTGGAAGCAGAATCCCAGTTATTAAGTACTAGCACTTCAGCATTACATTTGTGACATAAAAGTCGAACTCCTTGTGCATAAAGTTCCATGGCTTTTTGCGAGTTTTCAGGTGTCCCATCGTATGTAAATGTATTCATCGTTATTTCTTGTGGCTTGTCACACCGTCAGGTATGTTAACTTTTGACTTCTCAAGAGTCTTGTTTTTCGCCGATTAAGAGAGAAACTGGGAAATATTGTAAGGCTTCACCTACAGAGATAGTATCGCTTTCCGGAATGATACAGTTGCTAAAGGCATCTTTCCAAGTGGAGCGCAATCCTTGGGGAATCTCTAAACGAGTATCTCCCCAAAGCTTTTCGCCTAAAGGAAATTCTCCGGGTTGTACCAAATCGGTTAAGAAACGGGGAACAATTGCGATCGCAGTTGTTTGACGGTAAGGTCTGGCAAAGGCTACAATACGATCTTGATATTGTCCCATCGCTTCTAGGGGGACGTAGGCTCCCTGTTGGAAAACCTCTAGATTTTTGTTTTTTGCTTCTAGGGCTTTGAAGATTAAAAATAGTTTAATCCGTCCATCTTCCTTATGAGCCATTAAGTCAGCGATTAAACCTAAAATATCAGTTTGCGATCGCTGTTTGATATCTTGTAAGTGGGACATCCGCATCTCGAAATTTACAGGGCGGCGGTTATCGGGATCTACTAAGCTTAAATCCCATAATTCTGTTCCCTGGTACAAGTCTGGTACGCCGGGAGTGGCAATTTTTAGTAAAGTCTGGGAGATGGAGTTGAGGATGCCGTAGTGGGCAATCCGCATACTGAAAGATCGCAATTTCTCCAGAAATTGATTTTCCTCTGTGGGTTGAAGAATTTTGTCGGCAAAAGTCACAAACCCCTCTTCATAGTCTGTATCTGGGCGAAGCCAAGCGGTGTGAACTTTTGCTTCCCTGACGGCTTTGATAACATAGTCTTTAATCCGATGGATAAATCCGGGATATTCCTCGTCAAAAAAGGGAAATGCACCGACTAGTGTCTGATACAAGAAATATTCATCGTTGGCATCGGGAACAATCTTGTTTTTTACCTGAGTTTTGTACTTACCATTCATTTCACTCCAGGTTTTAATCTGGGTTTCCCATTCTTCAGGTATTTCGGAAATTACATTGAGTCTTGCCCTGACATCTTTGCTGCGCTTGGTATCGTGAGTAGAGGTAGCATTCATGGAATGAGGCCAGGAGTCTTGGCGTTTCTGGTTAAAGTTATGAAAAACTGAAACAGGAATACCAAATAAAGCTGCCGTACCACCTACCTCATTCAAGGATATCATTCGATTGTAGACATAGAGGGAGGTATCTTCAACGCCTTTTGCCATGAGGGGACCGGAAAATTGCTGAAACTTCATGACAAAGCGCAACCACTGGTTTCTTTCCTCCTCTGTCATGGATTCTTCATAGTCTAATAACAAGACTTTCTCTAGAAAACTTACCTCATTAATCAGTAAGGGAATATTCGCCTTGGCTTTTTGGACAACTTCTTCGATGTAGGATCGATCTCTGTCTCTGATTCCATCCTGGTTAGTGTAGGTGCGATAGACAGGAAATAGCACTAAGACTTCTAAAATAGCTTTTCTTACGCCATTTAAAGTAAAGTCTCGTCCGTACCGATATTTTCCGGCTATTCTTTTTAAGAAATTGGCTAAGTTTTCTACATCTCCGGCTAAGTTTTTGTCGGCAATCAGTCTTTTCTTGTCAATCACAATCTGTTCGTAAGGAGTTTTAATTCCAGTAAATCTCGAATAGATTTTGCTGAATTTACGATAGTTATCTTGTTGATAAAAACAAAAGAGACTATTGAGACAATTTAGAAAGTCATATCCTGATGTTCCCTGGATTGACCAATTACTTGGTAATTCTTCATATTTGGAATAGTATTGTTTTTCTAATTCCACAATTTTTTCGACCACAATGTAAATATCGCCCACTTTCTCTCTCAGTCTTTCTAGATATTCTGTGGGATCGTAAAGTCCATCAATGTGGTCAATTCTCAAGCCATTAATTTTACCTGATTCTACCAATTGACTGATTAAATCGTGAGTTTGATTAAAAACCTGTGCATCTTCATTTTTAACGCATATCAATTCGTTGATCGTAAAAAAACGTCGATAATTTAGCTCTTCTGCACCAACCTTCCAGAAAGATAGGCGGAAAAATTGTTCTGAGAGTAAATTATCTAATAAATTAAAGCTTTCGGGTTTGCCAACTTCTCCATTGAATATTTCGATGTTGCGATCGATAAATTCTTTGATTTCTGGCTTGTCTCGATAGAGTTCCCACAAAATTGCTTTGACAAAATTGCTTTGATCTTTTCTTTGCTTGCCGGATGTTTCTGAAGGAATATTTTTGAGGAGATAAAGAATACCCAATAATTTAATAAAGTCAGGATTTTCTCGGCCTAGAGCTTTGGTTAGTCGTCCTAATTCATGGGTAATAAATCTGGCATAGGATTCTATTCTGAGTGGAATAGTTAGGCCGTAGTAATTGACTGTTAAGCCAGATTCATCATACTTGATTTTAATTTCTCCATTTTCCAAACACTTCCCATAAAAATCTCCTAACAATGGGGTCAGAATTTTACCTTTAATGGCTTCGTAAGGATGTTCCCAATCAATATCGAAATAGTTAAAGTATTGGGAATCTGTCCCGTGTTCTAAAATATCCATCAAAAATTGATTTTGACTGTCATAAGCCATGTGGTTGGGGACGATATCTTGCAACCATCCCATTTCTTTTTGCTGGATTTCATCGATTAAAGCATTAAATTCTGCTTCGGAACCTAATTCGGGATTGAGTTGATTGGGATCGACGATATCGTATCCGTGAGTACTTCCGGCTCTGGCTTTAAATATTGGCGAAGCATAGAGATCGGAAATTCCTAATTCTGCTAAATAAGCGACTATTTTCTTAGCGGCTGAGAAACCAAAATTTGGGTTAAATTGAATTCGGTAAGTTGTGGCTGGAATACGCATTGTCTGAACTTTCCTTTTTGATAAATTAAGCCGACAAAGTATAAAGTGCGAAACTTTGGGATTGAATTGTTAAATTTTGTTGTCCCGCGATGGTTTGTGGCAAGGAATAGCCATTACCAAGCCATTGAGAATCGGATGAGTCTAATTGTTTTTGCCAGTTGCCAGGGGGGACTAAAGTACTGACAGTTTCGATGCGAGTGCTGAAGTTCATCAGACAGAAAATTTGACTGTCTTGGCTCCATCTTCGCAGTGTCAGAAATTTGTGAGTTTCTGCACTAGTAACTTCAATACTTTGGCGGTCCCTTGACTTCAAGGCTGGAATTTGACGGCGGAGCCGAATTAAGTCCTGGTAAAATTTTAGCAGAATATGGTGCTTGCCTTGAGTGCGCTTGTGCCAATTTAGTTTGCACTGTTCAAATGTATCGGGACTTTGAGCGTCTGGGGGTTCGCCTTCCAGGTGAAAAGCGGCAAATTCATTTTTTCTTCCTTGCCGCACTGCTTCGACTAAATTGGGGTCGCCATGACTGATAAAGTACAGAAAGGGAGCTTCTTCACCGTACTCTTCGCCCATAAAGAGTAAGGGAATGTAGGGAGAAAGTAAAACTGTACCAGCCGATAGTTTTAAAGCTTCAAAGGATACGAGATGAGATAAACGCTCGCCTAACATGCGATTGCCAATTTGATCGTGATTTTGGGCGCACACGACAAATTGATGGGGCGGGCAATTGCCTGGATAATTCCCATGGTGGCGCTTGCGGAAGGGAGAATAATTCCAGGTATAAGCAAATCCTTCCCGGAGGACTTTGGCAAGTTGCTTGATGCTACCGTAATCTTGGTAATATCCCTGGTTTTCTCCGGTAAGTAAAGTATGTAAAGAATGATGAAAATCGTCGCTCCATTGTCCGTCAATATTATATCCTCCCATTTCAGGGGGATTAATTATCCGCACGTCGTTTAAATCGCTTTCTGCGATGAGGTAAAATTTCCGCCCTCGCTCTTGGGAAAATTCTGCTACCTTTTCGGCTAATTCTGCTAAAAAATGTTTGCCGCCATAGTCGTAAATAGCATGGATGGCATCCAACCGCAGGGCATCAATGTGATAGTCTCGCAACCAGTAGAGGGCATTTTCGATGAAAAAGTTACGCACGCCATCGCTGTAGGCATCGTCAAAGTTAAGGGCGCTCCCCCAAGGCGTTTGATATTTGTTGGTAAAGTAGGGAGCAAAATTGGCGGTATAGTTACCTTCTGGGCCGAGATGATTGTAGACAACATCCAAAATTACCGCTATACCCTGTTGGTGGCAGGCATCCACCAATCCTTTTAATCCTGCCACACCGCCATAACTATCCTGGACAGCAAAAGGATAAACTCCATCATAGCCCCAGTTGCGATCGCCTGGGAATTGGGCTACGGGCATCAATTCAATTGCGTTAATTCCGATTTCTTGGAGTTGGGGCAGCCGGGAAATGATTGCCTCAAATGTACCTTCTGGCGTAAATGTCCCGACATGCAGCTCATAAATAATCAAATCTGCCAGAGGAATTCCCTGCCAATTGCGATCTTTCCAGGTAAAAGCATTTTGGTCAACTACTTGGGAAGACTTGTGAACTCCTTGAGGTTGAGAGTGAGAAGCCGGATCTGGTCGAATTATATCCCCTGGGAGCTGGTATTGGTAGAGAGTACCAGGGGCAATATCGCTGGCTGTTACCTGCCAGTATCCCCACTTGTCTTGCGCCATGGGGAGCGATCGCGTTTCTGGAGTTATAATTTCCAGGGTAACCTCTGACAGCAAAGGTGCCCAAACTGTAAATTCACACAGCCCGTCACCGAGATAAGTCGCACCAATTTTCATTTTTCGCTATTTTCCCACCATTAGATAGATTATAAGGCAATCGCACAACAACTGCCTGTTTTTAGTCCGGGGATGCTAGTTAACGCAAGTTGCTAGTTACTTTTTTAGGACTTCAGACGGGCTAATCGCTCATCGCTAATCGCCCATAGTGGTGTCCTTCTCCGGGAATATTAGCAATTAGCAATTAGCAATTAGCATTTTTAGCAATAGATGGGGTTATAACTAGCAACTTGGGTTAGTTAGTTACTGTCAATCTCGAACTTGATGCCGCTTTAGCTCATATCTTACAAGCGCTTCGATACTCGCGCAGGGGTTCCCGCAAAGCATCCCGAATTGCCTTCCTCATCTGAGGTACATCCAATTTTGTACGCATAGGTCCGGCGAAATTGGGATCGAGCATCACCAAATGAATTAGACCAATTTCTGGTTTCCAATTTACATCTTTCAATGCTTGTAATAAACCTTCAACATGGCTGCCACCATCAGGAGTTATCACTCCATTCACCCATGAAAAAATAGATTTCCGCAATCCCTCTCCAAAAATAGCTACTTCAATGAATAGGTTTTCTGCGCGCAACGTTACATGAAATGGTAAAGGATCTGGATTGGTGAATAGAGAGAGGGGATTGAGAAGCATAAATCCAAGCATTTGCAGTCCCAGATGGGCATGAAATCTCTCTTGATGAAATTCAATTTTCAGCCCACTATATAGATGGACTGCCTCAAACAAGGCGGCACGAATTACACCCAATCTCGGTTTGGCTTCCCCAAAGATTTCCGCATCTGGAAATACTTCAATTTTGGTTCCTCTACCATTGCCCTCTTCCACAACAGTTGCAGGGCTTTGTGGGATTCCTCTGGAAAAGTGTTGTTCCCACAGCAAACCAGAGCGCCAACTCCGCACCGTTAGGCGATTGCTCGCAATATTTAAGGGAGCAATACCTATCCCCAATCTCTTGATATGGACGTGGGGAACGTGTCCATCTCGCGAACGTTTCCAGTGGACATGAGTGAGAAATTTAGTGGCGAGACTAACACCATCCAAATCGCTAGGTTCATCAAATGGTAGTCCCACTCCATCATCCATAACGGAAATGGTCGAGCCATCTATTTCTACACGAGCAAATGTGGCTTTATTTGCCAAATATAAATCGATAACGTTGGCTACCAGTTCATAAACAAATTGCTCTACACCTCGCGCCCCTATACTTCCGAAGTACATCCCTGGTTTAGCCCGAATGCTTTTGATTAATTCCGGATCGTTCGAGTATTCTGACATGAATTTTTCCGTTTTTATAATTACTGTAAATTACACCCAATCCTGGTTAGTTAACCTCTTGACGATCTACTGTATAAACAATTGTCTTGTCGAAATGTGCGAATTAGCTTTGATATCATTTAGTTATACTCTCCTGCCATTGCTTCGCGGGTGCGCTGTGCGATCGCAAAAGTTACGGTTGTTCTGAAAGAATGAGTAAAAATGCCAGATTCTCTGTGGCGTTGAGGGCATGAGGCGCACGGGCAGGCATCACCACAAATATTCCAGCTTCTAGGGCAATTGTTTGTCCCTCTAAGGTTAATTCTCCTTGCCCTTCTAGGACATGAATGGTAGCATTGCGGCTGGCAGTATGTTCAGTTATTTCAGTGCCCGCCGCTAGACAAAATAAGGTGTATTGGCAATAATTGTCCTTGAGAATGACTTTACTCAAAATCCCTGCTTCTGGATATTCAATCCAATCGCGAAACTGGATTGCTGACGATTTCATGTCTAAAATAGTCTTAGTCATATATTCCTCCGTTATGTCAATCCGCCGAGGCGAATACCTGCCCCGAAAATCACGAATAAAACCGCCAACATTGTTACCCCTATAATAGGATAAGCCAGGGAGTTCAATGTTTCCTGAGTCAATTTGGGAATTATGAAAAATCGGGCGTGAATAGCCAACCCCAAAGTCAGGAGCAGCAAGCCTAACTTGATGCCAATGTAGGTAGAAAGGAAAGAATCAAAATTGAAGAAATTATGGAAACCTGGAAAATAAATCCACGTCAGCCATAAACCTGTAATGACTTGTAACAGGAGCGAGACAAGCCCAAATCCTTCAAAATTCTCCTCAAATTGGTGAATCAAATCCGGATTGCGACTTTTCAGTGCCTTGGGCAGAATAGTTACCGCAAGTACCAGATGTCCACCTGCCCAAACGGTTGCCCCTAGAGTATGAAAAATTACCAGCAGTTTAAACAGCATAGAATGGTAAATGGATCTGGAACTCTTAAAATTATAGCTGTCCTGTGTACCTTACTCAATATCATGTCCGGTAGCATCACACTTGTATAAACTGGTTCGTAGTAAGCACTTTAGTGCCTGACGTTATCAGCTTTTGAAGCACTAAAGTGCCTACTACAAACAGGAAGACAAATTAGAAATAGGAACCATAACCATGGATGAACAAACCAGAGAATCATATCTCAATGAAAAAAGCGAGAATCTAGAATTAGCCATCGCCTGTTACCGCAACGCCTCTCTTTGAGAATTACTGGACTCAACTTGCATAAATTAGGACAGGATAATAAAATAAAAGATCAGTTGCGATCGCAAAACGATGGTACAAACCCCCACCAAACCAGAAATTATCCTGATCCTACCTAATTCTATCAGACTCCAAGTCACTCCCGCACAATTCGAGGCACTAGCTATCGCCAATCGGGACTTAAGATTAGAAAGGAAAGCCACAGGAGAATTAATTGTGAATCCACCAACAGGATGGGAAACTGGCAAAAGAAACTTTAGTCTGACGGGACAATTATTTCGGTGGTATGAAGCACACACAGAATTAGGAGAGGCTTTTGATTCTTCTACTGGATTTATCTTACCAAATGGAGCAACTCGTTCTCCCGATGCTTCTTGGGTAAGTCGCCAACGATGGGAAGCCCTAACTTCTGAAGAAAAAGGGACATTTCCCCATATTTATCCCGATTTTGTGGTGGAATTGCGCTCCCAATCCGACAGCTTAAGCGATTTACAAGACAAGATGGTAGAGTATATGGAAAATGGGGCACTTTTAGGTTGGTTAATTAACCCCAAACAGCGGGAAGTGGCAATTTATCGTCAGGGACAAAATGTGGAAGTATTGCAGAATCCAGTGGCAGTTTCAGGAGAAGATATTTTACCGGGATTTGTTTTAAACTTGCCTAAGCTGTGGGGATATGGTGAATAATCTCCTACCTAAAGATAAGGATTTGGCAACGTTTTTTCTGACATCTGCAAAAATTCCCTGTCTCCTTGGTTAAACATTCCCCACTCCCTACTTCCCATTCAAAACTCAAAACTCAAAATCATCTCCTCTAAAGCCAATTGCAAATCTGCGGTTAAATCTTTAACACTCTGTCTCGCTGACTGACGATTTTCTTGATAAACTAACCAGCGTTGTGTCACAGAAATTGGTTTCCCCACAGTTACCCGTGCCTTTCGCCAACCTAAGCGGGGACGTTTGGGGTTTTTCTTGCCTTTAATTCTGGCAATTAAATCGAATAAAATTAATGAAGTTTCGGCAAATCTTTCAAAGGTAGGCTTTTCTTGCACATAGCTTCCTGTTACTGCCACAAAACTTTCTACTAAGCGCATGTGTAGCATCCGCAGCGATGCTTCTGCGGCAATCCAATCTGCTAATCCTTGCTTCAATGGGGATATAGAATGTAAATCCGATAAATCCTTCTGATAAATATCTTTCCAACTCGCTTCCTCTAATTGGCGGCATCTATCAATTACCGTACCTTGAGATGGCAAACCAAAATATACTTCAGCAGTTTTTAAACCTGTATTTAATAACGCATCGAGTCGAGCTTTGAGGAGTTGATTGCGATTGGCAGATGAATCAGTAACGCTAATATTAGTATCTGGTAGTTTCTGGTGGCAAAACCTACTATAAAACCATTCCATTTCCGAAATAATATGTTCGCCAAGGCGCAAAAGTCGCTCATATAAAACCTCTTTTTCCTCAACCAGATGAGACTTACCTACTGGCAAACCACAATCCCTTTCCAATTTACCCAAAAGCCAATCAAGTTTTGCCCAATTTGGATTAATATAGCGATATTGAATACCAATCGGTACAATCAACACATCTTCAGCTCGATTAGCTTTTACCAAATCTTCCACACACCAAAATCCTAACTGCGCCACCCCTGGCTCCAAAGGGCTAACAATTTCGCTATGCCCATTTGTCGCACCTTCTGGAGCTACCATTATTGGTAGTTTACCATTAGCAAACAAATCCCGTGCTGTCCGTAAACCAATCAAATCCAGTCGCTTCCCCCGATGAATGGAAACGCCACCCAAGTAAGAAAATAGCCAGCCTAACCAGTCTCCAGCCCATAGTGTCATACCGCGATCGTACAAAAAATGAGAATGAATTGGGTATTTTAGAGAGATATTTTGCGATTGGGCAGCCTTGGATACAGCATGAGAAAATAAATACATCATGCAAAGGGGATCGTCAACTTCAGGATGACGAAATGCCATTAAAAACCGAATTTTACCATCTTGAAATTCTTGGTAAAGATTGAATAGTACATCTAGATTTACTGTTTCGATTTCTCCAATCCCCGCTGGCAACCAAGATCGCACCCTTAACCGCAGCAATAGAGGCAACAATCCGCGAGCAATATAATAGACAATGGGGTTAAACCTTTGGGGAATAAATTCTAGAGGTGGATAAGCACGATGAATTAAATGAGGCAAGATATTTCTCCCTGTTTTGTTAGTCAATCAATCAGCTATTACAAATTTTATCTAGCTAAATATTATATATATGTAGTGCGAGCATCTTCGGAGCTGGAGGTTTGGCAAGATCGCATTTTTTTATTGCCACCATCAAAGTTGTGAGTATTTCCTGACAAATATTATACAATTTCCCAGTCCAGTCTATCCTACACTCGATCGGATCAATGGTGGGCAACACCCACTGCGCGCAAAAATGGGCAGGGAGAATTATGACGGAGGATAGGTTTCCAGTTATTTACTCAACTCTCACGAGTGTGGGGCTAGTTTCCAGAGTGCTACCATCATATCAAATTGACTCGGTGACGCGATGTCAGTTTTGGAATCGAGGGTTGAGCGATGTCTATCTGGTAGAAACCCAAACTAACTTATATATTTTGAGGGTTTCTCATACTCACTGGCGCAGCAAATCTGATATTGATTTTGAACTGGAATTACTGGATTTTTTGCAGGAGCATCACATTCCAGTTGCCTATCCTCTGAAAACTCATGACGGTGCATTATCTGTGGAAATTAATGCGCCGGAAGGAAAACGTTATGCAGCATTATTTACTTATGCACCAGGAAAAGTCGCCCTAGGAGATTTGAACCAAACTCAGGCTAAGATACTGGGGGAAACTGTGGCAAAATTTCATATAGTTACAGGTAATTTTCGCACCCAAGCTCACCGCGAACCCCTAACGCTAGAATATTTATTGGATAATTCCTTACAGATTATAGCACCATTTTTAGCTGATAAACCCCAAGATTTGGCTTATTTAGTGGATGGGATCGCAAAAATCAAACATGAGCTAGCTAATTTTCCCCAATCACCGCCCTTTTGGGTAATTTGTTGGGGAGATCCCCACAGCGGTAATGCTCATTTTACACCAGATAATCGCGTAACTTTATTTGATTTCGATCAATGCGGCTATGGATGGCGAATTTTTGACATAGCTAAATTTTTTCAATTGGCTTTATGTACTGGCGTACCTCGCCTCATTAGAGAGTCTTTTGTTGCCGGATATCAATCTATTCAGCAACTTACTCCTGATGAGATTAACTCTTTACAATCATTCACGCAAGTTGCTCATATTTGGGTATGGGCGATTAGTCTTAATCAAGCTATCCTTCATCATTATAGTAGATTAGATGACCATTATTTTAAGCATCGCATCGAGCAGTTAAAAATGTTAAAATCTCATGATTGGCAGTTGTTTTAAAGTAATGGTACAGCGGATCCCAATCTGGGTAAGGGGGAATTGGGTTTATTTAGATAAAAATAATTTAAGATATTTCTGGGACAATTTACTTAGGATTCTCCGTACAAGTAATTGGGCGATTCGCTGTCTGGTTAAGCTTTTGATATTGGGTGTTAAATGGTTTTGATTATCGAAAAATACATTAATATCCTCCAATATCACCTTGAAGCGTCTGATAATATTTTCATGTCGATACTCGGCTAAGACTTCAGGTGCTAAGGCAAGCGGGCTTAACTGACTGTCAGATGCCTTCGCACTCCAACTCCTCACCACCTTCATAATTCTCTCAACATCATACTCTTGGGAATATCCAGCAATCTTATAACAATTAAATCCTGGATCTAAATAATCCGACAATCCACCATTAACGCTAGAAAAAACCTGACATCCACAGGCTAATGCTTCCATTGGTTGCAATCCGAATCCTTCACTAACTCTCTGTTGTGCCCAATATTCAGCCGAGTCATAGAGATAAACTTTTGCCCGATTGAATAACCCCGGTAAATCCTCAATATAGGAATCAATTACAACCAAGTTACATTGCTGTTTTAATCCTGGAATTAATTCCGACATTAAATACTCGGAGGATTTCCGGGCTTGTACTAACACATCAATATCCCTTTCCCGGTTTAAATTATGAAACTCATCGGCAATTTGATTAGGCAAATAATAGATAAGAGAATTTGGAGACTTTTGTCCCCAGTATCCCATGGTATTTCTGCTGACTGTAATAATCGGAATCCTGGGAGGCAGTCTAAATCCATATCCGGCACTATGGGCATGATAAACTACATGATAGGATCTCAGCTTTGTCACTAATTTTGGGATATCAAATCCCCAACTAACGACAAAAATAATATCTTCTAAATCATGGATGCTATTCTTATCCTTAAGCAAGTCATCCAGGAAAAGCGTATCTTTTTCCCGCTGACGATAAGTGACAATATTCGCAGAGCAAACCTCTTGAGCCAGATTAAAGGTTTTTAATTCTGCCCAAAGACCACCACAAGCAAATGTACCACCTTTTCCAGGAAGTAAAAAGTAAAGTTTTCTCATATTTAATGGGGAGTAGGGAGTAGGGAGTAGGGATTAGGGATTAGGGATTAGGGAGTAGGGATTAGGGATTAGCAATTAGCCATGAGCAATTAGCCATGAGCCATGAGCAATTAGTCATTAGCCATCAACACTTACATTGCAACGCTTCCATACCGCATGGGATTCCCGAAGCAATGTAACCGCCTCCTCAAAACTATCAACGCAGCGAGGAATCTTCATATCAACTGGATCCGCGAGAGAAAACTCTCCATCTACCATATTTTTTTGTGCCCAATCCAGCAAATCATACCACATTGTTCCTACCATAATTAGGGGGGTTTCGTGCAATTTACGGACTTGCAAAAGTTGCCAAATCATTAACGCTTCTAATGCTGTACCCACCCCTCCCGGTACTACGACAAAAGCATCAGAAAGGAGGACAAAGTGATGGAGTCTGGAAAAAAAAGTTCGATGTTGATAGACTTGTTCGACAAAAGGATTAACATTTTGTTCGTAGTCCAAATCCACACGAATACCGATAGATTTGGTCACATCTTTGGGATCTGCACTCACACTTCCTTCATTCGCCGCTTGCATTAATCCCGGTCCCCCACCTGTGACAATATCGCAGCCCATTACCGTTAATTCGCTGGCTAAATGTCGCACTCCATTATAAAGAGAAGTTTCGGGTTTAAGTCGTGCGGAACCAAAGATACTGACACGGTAGCGTTCTCTTTTTGGGGGACGTATAGTAGTTAAGTTATTGACAACTGACCACAAACCTAGTACCGCATCTTGGATGACTTGAAAGGCAGCTTCTTCATCTAAAATGCTGACTGTATCCGATAGTTTAGGGGCACAAGATTCCGGCTGGGGGCGCTCGTCCATGTTCATCTCCTAAGTAGTAAACAAATCGCAATATTTCGCAGCAAACCATAACAATAGGATTTTTATGTCCAGAAACTGAGCATTTTCAAATCCCATCGAACTGCTATAGGACTTAGGAAGTGACTTACCAATAGTGGATGGTGCGTTAGCTTTCGCGCTGGACACCCTAAAGATAGATTCTTTGCGCAAGTCCTGTACTATATTATATAGTGAGGAGGCATAAGCTGCGTCAAGGCTTAATGGGGAATCTCTCTGTAATTCCGATATGGCAACAATAGGCACCGATTGAGATGCTATCATTGTGGATTAGTAGCATATTCACTATATTTAAACAGGGATGTCTTATGACAGGAGCAACGCTATCTACCCACTTAGCAAATTTAACCGAATTAAGATCCGGATTGCCCAATATTTGCGGGTGGGAGGCAGAAATTAGCGAGGTGGTGCAAGGAAATGAACCAGTATTTTTACCTAAAACTAATCTCCAACTAGACAAGATTACCGCCGGATTTGCTTGCGCCCTTCACATGCACCAACCGACTATTCCCGCAGGTGCAAACGGGGCACTAATTAGCAATCTCCAATACATGTTTGAACATCCTGGTGAAGGAGATAACCATAATGCGGAACCCTTTGCTTATTGCTATCGCCGGATGGGAGAATTTATTCCCAAATTAGTTGCTGAAGGTTGCAATCCGCGCATTATGTTGGATTATTCTGGTAATTTATTGTGGGGATTGCGGCAATTGGGGCGAGATGATATCCTCAACGATCTGAAAAAGATTACCTGCGATTCTCAATATCAGCCATACATAGAATGGTTGGGAACGATGTGGAGTCATGCTGTAGTTCCCTCAACTCCAATTCCAGATCTTAAACTCCATATTCAAGCTTGGCAACATCATTTTGCAGCTATTTTTGGTTACGATGCCCTCAAACGGGTAAAAGGTTTTTCGCCGCCAGAAATGCACTTACCTAATCACCCTGATACTTTGTATGAGTATATCAAAGCTCTCAAAGAATGTGGCTATCGTTGGTTGATGGTACAGGAACATGCGGTGGAAAATATGGATGGTTCCGGATTAAAACAGGAACAGAAATATATTCCCAATCGCTTAGTTGCTCGTAATTCTCATGGTGAAGTTATTAGTATGACAATCTTGATTAAAACTCAAGGTTCCGATACCAAGTTAGTGGGACAAATGCAGCCCTATTACGAAGCCAAAGGGCGAGGCAAACAGCAAATTGGGAATATGACTGTTCCGGCTCTGGTTACCCAAATTGCCGATGGGGAAAACGGCGGTGTCATGATGAATGAATTTCCTAGTGCTTTCTTTAAAGCTTGCCATGAAGTGCGCCAAGAAGGTGGAGGGAAATCTGGTGTTGTTGCTATCAATGGTACTGAATATTTAGAGATAATTGAAGCAGCGGGTGTTAATCCTGAAGATTATCCTATTTGTCAGGCAGTGCAGCAACATAAAATTTGGCAGGAAGTAGATTCTGACAAGGTTACACCGGAAGCAGTGGAAAATGCGATCGCAAAATTAACACAAAATGACCATCGCTTCCATATCGATGGCGCATCTTGGACAAACGATTTAAGTTGGGTAAAGGGCTATGAAAATGTCTTGGAGCCAATGAATCAACTTAGTGCCCTATTTCATCAAAAATATGACTTATTAGTCCAACAAGATCCTACAGTAACTCAGCGCCCTGATTATCAGGAAGCTTTGCTCTACAATTTATTAGTCCAAACCAGTTGTTTTCGCTATTGGGGGCAAGGCACATGGACAGATTATGCCAGGGAACTTTATCGTCGGGGTGAGGCATTAGTCCGGAGTTAATATTAGTGGGTAATTTGGTTGGAGACAAGATTTATTGGGCTAATTTTGGCAAAAATATCTCGGTAAGAGAGCAAAAAATTCTTGACAGATTACTTATCGTGAGGGCAGGGTGAAGGATATGGAGATAAATATATTTATTGGGTGGCAAAGATAGTCGCCCATATCCTTCACCCCTACATATCCTCAAATTCTGCTGGAAATTGGAGATTGAGTCAGATTGTGAAACGGCTAGCAGCGATCGCAACAGAGAAATTAGAATAAGTTTAGAGTGGAGAGGCGATAATGGTTCCGTCTATTGCAGCAAAAGATGTCACTATGCGGGAATTGAAGCAAAATTTTGGGCTTCAGATAAATCGAGATCCAGCTTTTTTTCCAGAATGGATGGATGGAATTCAGGCTTTGAGTGAGGAAGATAAACATTTATTAGATAGGGTGAAAGCTAATTTTCTAGAATTAATGGAAGATCCACCGATATTAGAAAATACTGTGAAGATGGTGGTACTTGCACCATTATTAGATTTGGCTGGATTTTACCACAAGCCATTTCGGATCGAGACGGAATCGAGTGTGGCTTTAGAAATAGTTGACAGTTGACAATTGACAATTGATAGTTGACAAGCTAAGATTCAGACAGCGAGTAATACCCCTAGCGAGCAAGATGCTCGCACTACATATACAGGATAATTAGAATAATTAGTAGTTACTATATCAGATGGATAAATTAGTTGAATCTATTTTACAAGCCAGTGCTAACTTTAACGACAAGGAAAAAGATATTCATGGCTATGTTTTTGTTGATGAAATAATTGATATAAAATTAGCAATTAACCATTAGCAATTAACCATTAGCCATTAGCAATTAGCAATTAGCCATTAGCCTGTCTTCCATTCCCCATTTCCCATTCCCCACTCCCAAATCCCAACTCCCTACTCCCCCCGTCGCCAAAATTTCACCCGCAACTCATCGCGAGGATGAGGTGTGGGAATAGTTATCATGTCCAAACTTTGTCCCGGCAGTAATTCCCATTGATAATCTCGCACTAAGAGGGTGGTAAACAATTTCATCTCTAATTTAGCAAATTCTCGCCCCAAACATTCCCGAATACCACCACCAAAGGGCAGATAGCCAAAGGGTTTAGCCTTATCTTCTCCCCTTTCTGGAGCAAACCGTGCCGGATCGAATTCTTCGGGGTTAAAATAAATATTCGGATCGTAATGAGTCTGGCGAATTCGATAGAGAATAGACCAACCTTGAGGCAGTTGATAGCCATTGAATTCGCAAGATTGGATGATATCCCGAAAACCAGCAGCCACTGGCGGAATTAAGCGCAAAACTTCTTTGAGAACTTGTTCTAGATAAGTCATAAGTTTTAATTGTTCCATAGTCAGAGAATTATCTAGGGCGTGTTTGTCAAGTCTAAAATCTGGGGTAGGGGCAAAGTATTCGGGCGATAAGTTATCGGAGAAATCCAATGTTTTCTGTCCGAATGCTTCGCCCTCTAAGGATTTGAGAAGAGGCGCTAAACCTAATTCCTCTTGTTCGGCGCGGATAGCTGCTACAATGGGTGGATGCTGGGCTAATAAAAGACAAGTAGACGCGATCGCAGAAGTCAAGGTTTCGTGTCCGGCAAATAGCAGGAGCAATACTTGCTCTTTCAATTCCTGTAAACTTAGGCTATTCCCTTCCTCATCTCGCGCTTGCAATAAAAGTCCCAAAGCATCTTGACTGGAATCTTCGCCTTCCTGCCGCTCCCGTACAATTTTCTCAATTTCAGTCAATAATTTTTCCCGACAGTGTAGGGCGCGACCAAATTTTGTCCAGGGGAAAGATATGGGAATGGTAAACAAACCTTCACTGAAATCTTTGAACCACTTGCTAATCGGTGATTGTGATGCTCCATCGATACCAACTAACAGCTTACAAGCGATATCAAAGGTCAAATCTCTTAATTCCGGATACCATGTCAAGATCCCAAGACTTTGCCATTTTGCCAAATAGCCCTGAATTATCTCCTCCATCCCCGTCACATACCCCGCCAACGCCCTCGGTTGAAATGCCTGAGACAGCAACTTCCGCCGCTTCTGATGTACTGTACCCACCTGTAATGTCAGAGATTCCGAACCTAGTAGTACTTTAGCACTGTGAGGCAAAGTTACTGAAAAATATTGATTTTCATGGGTAAGGATAAAACGATTCGCCTCTGCACCAATCGCCATGACTGTAGGCTTACCGAATAGGTTAGTTTTGAAAATTGGTCCATACTTTTGGTGTCGTTTATCGGCAAAATCGCGATCCCGCAGGAAATCGACTGTCTCACCGATGAGGGGTAAACCGAAGTCACCTGGGGGTAAAGGTAGTGACTTTGAGATATCGGTAGTAGTCATAGCACCTCACACAGTATTGATGTATTTCATTTTGTTAAGTTTAGTAGCAATTGGCAACTATAGCTGAGGAAAAAATGCAATCGCAATTCTGTTTTTCTCATAAATTGCACCAGTTTCGATCGTCAAAATTATCGGGTGGGGTAGCATAGCACACCCTCAACACTCGCTTTTCGGGTTATCCTGGGGACGCAGCCTAAGCAAATGAAATGCCATGACAGAGCGGTAAGTGTCAGGGTATACATAGCCGTGAGATTTACAAATTTCCTGACCAGATGTTATTTGGATATTTAAGCAATGAACATGTTGTTTATTAAGGAAAGTTAAAAATCTCTCAATTAAGTAAGTTAAGATCGATCGTAAAAAAAACATTAATTTCTTCAGGCTTAAAATTGGATAAAGTGATAATATACAAGAGGAGCTAAAATAAATAGCAAAATCCTTTACTAAATTTGCTGATAGTTCCTCGAGTTTGTCAATTAACTAGTTGATTGACAAACTTAGTCGCCCAAATTATAAGGCCACCCACTTCGCTACCGCTAGGCTAACACCCCTACTTCGATCCTGAACTACTCAATGCCAAAATTAGTTGTTAATAATATCCAGAGAGAAAATAGGTAAAATAATCCCCTAATCAAGAACATTTCCAAGTCGTTTCAATCGTGAAATAAGGAACAGAGAGACATGGTATCTCCCACAACTCAAACTGCTGTAGAACGAAAAACCAAAGTGGTAAAATCAGAACATCCCAGTGGCGATAAGCGCTTCAAAGTTCTCGACGTAACCATGAAGCGAAATCAAAATCGTCCCGACGCATTAATTGAAGTCCTCCACAAAGCTCAAGAAATATTCGGTTATCTGGAAGAAGATGTATTACTATATGTGGCACGGAAGTTAAAATTACCCATCAGTAAAGTTTACGGAGTCGCGACTTTTTACCATCTATTTTCCCTCAAACCAAGTGGAGAACATACCTGTATTGTTTGCCTGGGTACAGCTTGTTATGTCAAAGGTGCTGGTGCTTTGCTCAATGCCATAGAAGAATACGCCCACATCCATCAGGGCGAGACAACAGGAGATGGAAAAATGTCGCTAATTACAGCCCGTTGTATTGGCGCTTGTGGACTAGCACCAGCCGCCGTTTTTGATGGTAAAGTCGCTGGGCAACAAACGCCAGAATTATTAGTGGAAAAGGTGAAAGATTGGTTGTGAAATAGTTGATAGTTGATAGTTGATAAGGGCAAAGGGTAAGGGGCTAGGGGCTAGGGAAAGGAATTAGCAATTAGCTATTAACAGAAAAAGGACAAATGATATGGATGTAAACGAGCTGCTAGAAATAGCCGAAAAACAACGCGCCAGTCGCAAGAGTATCCGAATTAGTTGCTGCACTGCGGCATCTTGTGCTTCTTCTAATGCGGATATCTTGAAAAAGAGTTTGACTGAGGAAATAGCAAATGCTGGATTAGATCATACAGTAGAAGTAGCCAGCGTTGGCTGTATGAAGTTTTGTGGCGTAGGACCACTAGTAGAAATTGCTCCCGATGGTATTCTCTATCAACAGGTAACCCCAGAACAAGCGCCAGCAATTGTGGCTACTTTACAGGGAAAAAGTTCAGATGGATTGACTCCTCTTGATGCTAATCATCCATTTTTTACCCTCCAACAACCGATTGTATTGGAAAATAGTGGCAAAATCGATCCAGAAAGAATTGAAGAGTATATTGCTTTGGGCGGATATCAACAACTGGATCGCGTTTTACACGAGATGACTCCGCAACAAGTAGTAGATGAAATCACTAAAAGTGGATTGCGTGGGCGTGGGGGTGGTGGTTATCCTACGGGTTTGAAATGGGCAACAGTAGCGAAAATGCCTCCAGGACAAAAATATGTCATCTGTAACGCCGATGAAGGAGATCCTGGTGCGTTTATGGATCGATCTGTTTTAGAGAGCGATCCTCATCGGATTTTAGAAGGAATGGCAATCGCAGGTTATGCAATTGGCGCAGATCGGGGCTATATTTATGTACGAGCCGAATATCCTCTAGCCATTGCCCATCTGCAAAAAGCGATCGCACAAGCTAAAAAATATGGTCTCCTGGGCAGTCAAATTTTTGAGTCATCTTTTGATTTCAAAATTGATATTCGCGTCGGTGCAGGAGCCTTTGTTTGTGGGGAAGAAACAGCTTTAATTGCATCAGTTGAAGGGAAGAGAGGTACACCTCGTCCTCGCCCTCCCTATCCCGCACAATCTGGTTTGTGGGAATGTCCTACTCTGATTAATAATGTGGAAACTTTTGCTAATATTGCGGCTATTATTCGTCAAGGTGCGGATTGGTATGCCAATATTGGTACAGAGAAAAGTAAAGGGACTAAAGTTTTTGCTCTGACAGGTAAAGTTTGCAACACCGGATTAATTGAAGTACCCATGGGGATGAGCCTGAGAACAATTGTCGAAGAAATGGGTGGTGGCGTGCCCCAAGGAAAAGTTAAAGCAGTACAAACAGGCGGTCCTTCTGGTGGTTGTATCCCTGCTGAATTTTTCGATACGCCTGTGGAATATGATTCTCTGATTCAGTTAGGAACTATGATGGGTTCTGGTGGGATGATTGTGATGGATTCAGAGACTAGTATGGTAGATGTGGCACAATTTTATATGGAATTTTGTCGGGATGAATCTTGTGGTAAGTGCATTCCTTGTCGGGCAGGTACGGTGCAAATGTATGAGTTATTGACGAAGATTCTGAAAGGTAAGGCGAGTTTGGCAGATTTGGCTAAGTTGGAAAGGTTGTGTGAAACAGTGAAGCATACTAGTTTGTGTGGTTTAGGGCAAAGTGCGCCTAATCCGGTGGTGAGTACTTTGCGTTATTTCCGGGATGAGTATTTGGCTTTGATTGAGGAGTCGGTTGGTGTTTGAATGGGTTGTTTTTTTTAACGCAAAGGTACGCAAAGGTTTTCGCAAAGGTACGCAAAGGGTTTTTGGGTGTTAATCGCACCAAAGATAAATAACTAACAACGAACAACAAAGAATAGGTTATGTCTGTAAAAACGTTAATTATTGATGGGGTTGATGTCGCGATTGAGGAAGGGGCGACTATCTTAGATGCGGCGAAAGAGGCGGGGGTTCGGATTCCGACTTTGTGTCATTTGGAAGGGGTTTCTGATATTGGGGCTTGTCGGTTATGTTTGGTGGAAGTTACTGGCATTAATCGGTTATTGCCTGCTTGCGTGACTGAAGTGGCAGAAGGGATGGTGGTTACTACTAATAGTGAGAAATTACAAGGATATCGACGGGAAATTGTTGAGTTACTTTTTGCTGAAGGTAATCATGTCTGTGCTGTTTGTGTGGCGAATGAAAATTGTGAATTGCAAGATATGGCGATTGAGGTGGGGATGGATCATTCTCGTTTTTCTTATCGCTTTCCTAAACGAGAGGTAGATGTCACTCATCACCAATTTGGTATCGATCATAATCGCTGTATTTTGTGTACTCGGTGTGTTAGGGTATGCGATGAAATTGAAGGGGCACATGTTTGGGATGTGGGATATAGGGGGGCTTCGGCGAAGATAATTTCTGGTTTAAATCAACCTTGGGGTACTGTTGATGCTTGTACTTCTTGTGGTAAGTGTGTGGATGCTTGTCCAACTGGTGCTATTTTCCGTAAAGGTTCGACTGTTGCAGAAAAGGAAAGGGATAAAGGTAAGTTGGAATTTTTGGTAACTGCGCGGGAGAAAAAGGAATGGATTCGCTAATGGCTAATGGCTCATGGCTAATGGCTAATAGCTAATGGTTGATGGTTAATGATAAAGCAGCAACAACAACGAGCAATCGGCAATTAGCAATTAG
>DOIX01000018.1:9257-33720 GCA_003511885.1 Cyanobacteria bacterium UBA11153 | reverse complement strand
CAATTAGCAATTAGCAATTAACAATTATACTTGGTAACAAACAATGAACAAGATAAAATTTGCGACAATTTGGTTGGCTGGTTGTTCGGGATGTCACATGTCTTTTCTCGATTTAGATGAGTGGCTGATCGATTTAGCTGATAAGGTAGATGTAGTCTATAGCCCTATCGCTGATGTGAAAGAATATCCGGAAGGTGTGGATGTTTGTTTAGTTGAGGGAGGAATTGCTAATGAGGAGAATTTGGAGTTAGTTCGTAAAGTAAGAGAAAGAACCAAGTTACTGATTTCTTTTGGTGATTGTGCCGTAACAGCCAATGTCCCGGCGATGCGGAATATGTTAGGAGGAACAGAACCCGTTTTGAAGCGTTGTTATCTGGAATTAGCTGATTATACGGCTCAATTACCTAAAGAAAAAGGAATTGTTCCGGAATTACTGGAACAGGTTTTACCAGTACATGAAGTGGTGAAAGTAGATTTATTTATGCCGGGTTGTCCGCCATCAGCAGATCGAATTAAGGCGACAATAGAACCACTATTAAGAGGTGAAAAACCTGCAATGGCAGGAAGAGAAATGATTAAGTTTGGTTAAGAGTTAGGGGTGAGAGAATAATGACTCCTAACATTGATAATGATACAATATAAAAAAAGGAGCGACGTAGCTATGAAACAACTAACCAGAATTACAATGAATCCCGAAGTAATGGGGGGAAAACCTTGTATTCGAGGCTTACGAGTCACTGTCGGGACTATTGTTGGTTTAGTCGCATCGGGACACTCCCCAACAGCAATATTGCAGGGATATCCTTATTTAGAAGAAGCTGATATTTACGAGGCGCTTGCCTATGCAGCATGGCGAGTGGAAGAGATAGAAGTACCTCTAATTTCAGCATGAAAATATTAATTGATATGAACCTTTCACCCGATTGGGTTCAAGTCTTTGAAAACTCTGGTATCAAATCTGTTCATTGGTCAAATATTGGCGATCCCAGAGCAACTGATCGAGTAATAATGAATTGGGCGAGTGCTAATGGTTATATTGTCTTCACCAATGATTTAGATTTTGGTTCCCTGTTAGCAGCTACCCAAGCAGAAGCACCCAGCGTCATACAAGTTCGGACTCAGGATTTGCTTCCTGCAACAATAGGAAATGTAGTGGTAGAAGCATTGCGTCGTTTTGCATCAGAACTTGAATCGGGTGCTTTGATTACTATCGATCTCACCCGTTCCAGAGTGAGGATTCTCCCTATAATTCTACCTGCAAAAGAATAACTTTATCTATGAACGATAAACCTACTTGTGATACATTGCGATCCCGTCTCTTAAAAATGCCCTATCCTATGATTATTGGAGTATCCGGTGATAGTGGGAGTGGTAAAACAACTTATAGTAATGGGATTCGTCGCTTAGTGGGAGATGATATCGTTCAAACAATTGAGTTGGATGGCTATCATAAAGAAGATCGAGAACAAAGGAGTATTTCTGGTCGTTTGCCTTTAGATCCTGATGTTAATCATTTGGATTTATTGCAAAAGCATTTGCAATCGCTGAAACAGGGTAAATCGATAGATGTCCCTATTTACAATCACGCTACGGGGAAGTTCGATCCCTCTCGACAATTAGCGCCATCTCCGATAATTATTATTGAGGGATTGCACGCGCTATATCCGGAATTTTTGCCTTTCCTTGATTTTAGTATTTATGTCGATCCAGACCATGATGTAAAATGGAAATGGAAATACGAGCGAGATGTGAAAAAACGCGGTCATGTCGCTGAAGCTTTGCGAGAGGAGATGCTAAAGCGGGAGGCGGCTTATAAGCGGTGGATTGATTTCCAAAAGACTAATGCTAATGTGGTAATTAAAATCTTTAATAGCCGCTTACAAGATTTTTCCCGACATGAATTTACTGGAGATGTACCAACTGGGTTTTATAAGGTAGAATTGATTGTAGAACCTGCACCGATACCGCTGCCTAGTTTACCTCTACCCTTTGATTTTGCTGCGATGTTGGAGGCGCATCAACCGCCATTTATGTTGGCTGCTGTTCCTTGTAATTATTGGGGGCGAAGTGTAACGATTATCCATATTGATGGGGTGCTTTCATCGAAAACAATTGCTGAGTTGGAAGCGCATATTTTGGATTATACGGGGATTGATTGTGAGTCGGTAATTCCAGCGGAAAATGAGCGGGTTTCGGCTACTCAGTTTGCTCAGTTGTTGGTTACTTGGCGGTTTTTGGAGGAGGTTAATTATCGGTTGGGTGGGGGATAGGATTGTTTTTTTAACGCAAAGGGCGCAAAGGAAGACGCAAAGGTTCGCAAAGGTTTATTTTTGAGTTACTGGTGGGGAAGGAAGAAACTCTAAGTTTCAATTATTTACCAGAGTAATTAAGGAGAGAATTTTATGTCTAAAACTGTTGTTATCGATCCAGTCACTCGCATTGAAGGTCATGCTAAAATATCTATCTATTTGGATGATGCGGGTGAGGTGTCTGATGCTCGTTTTCATGTGGTGGAATTCCGGGGTTTTGAGAAGTTTTGTGAAGGAAGACCGATGTTTGAAATGGCGGGAATTACTGCCAGAATTTGTGGAATTTGTCCGGTGAGTCATTTGTTGGCTTCGGCGAAAACGGGGGATAAAATTCAGGCGGTTAGGATTCCACCAGCGGGGGAAAAGTTACGTCGGCTGATGAATTTGGCTCAGATTACTCAGTCTCATGCTTTGAGTTTTTTCCATTTGAGTAGTCCGGATTTTCTGTTAGGATGGGATAGCGATCCGGCTAGTCGAAATGTATTTGGTTTGATTGCTGCGGATCCGGATTTGGCGAGGGGTGGAATTCGCTTACGGCAATTTGGACAGCAAATTATTGAACTTTTAGGGGCGAAGAAAATACATCCTGCTTGGGCTGTGCCTGGAGGGGTAAGATTTCCTTTATCGGAAGAGGGAAGAAGTTGGATTCGCGATCGCCTGCCGGAATCTCGCGCTACTCTAGATAATGCGATGAGTCTGTTTAAGCGTCTGTTGGATCGATTTGCGACAGAAGTGGAAGTTTTTGGTAAGTTTCCTTCTCTATTTATGGGTTTGGTGGGGAAAGATGGGGTTTGGGAACATTATGGCGGGCATATTCGATTTAAGGATAGTGAGGGGAATATTGTTGCTGATGGATTGAGTGAGGATGATTATCGCGACTTTTTAGGTGAAGCGGTGGAGCCTTGGTCTTATCTGAAGTTTCCTTATTATAAACCTTTGGGATATCCTAATGGTATCTATCGGGTAGGTCCTTTAGCGAGAGTGAATATTTGCGATCGCATGGGAACATCAGCCGCAGATGTAGAATTACAAGAATTCCGCCAACGCGCAGGTGGAATGGCTACTTCTTCTTTCTACTATCACTATGCCCGTTTAGTGGAAATTTTGGCAGCCCTTGAGTACATTGAACAACTAGTAGAAGATCCGGATATTGTCTCCAAACGTACTCGTGCTGATGCTGGAATTAATTGTTTAGAAGGAATTGGAGTTAGTGAAGCACCAAGAGGAACTTTATTCCACCACTATCAGGTAGATGAAAATGGACTAATTAAGAAAGTTAACCTGATTATTGCCACAGGACAAAATAATTTAGCTATGAATCAAACAGTAGCCCAAATTGCCAAACATTACATCCACGGCAATCAAATACCTGAAGGAATGTTAAACCGCGTCGAAGCCGGAATTCGAGCATTCGATCCCTGTTTGAGTTGTTCCACCCATGCTTTCGGACAAATGCCACTTCACGTTCAATTAATTAACTCATCCAACCAAATTTTAGATGAAGTTTGGCGAGATTAATGGCTAATGGCTAATTGTTAATGGCTAATGGCTAATAGCGCTAATTAAAGTAAGGACAGACATATCGATTTACGAGAAAGATACAGGCAATTAGCAATTAGCAATTAGCAACTAGCAATTAGCGATAAACAATTAGCATCAATACAAATGACCAATGTAATCATCGGATATGGCAACACACTCAGAAGCGACGATGGAGTCGGACAAATAATAGCAAATGAAGTAGAAACATGGAAACTACCATCAGTAAAAACCCATTCCCTTCACCAACTAACCCCCGAAATCGCCGAGATCTTAGCAGAATCCACTTATGCAATTTTCATCGATGCTTGTCCAACCACAGAAATAGGAGAAACAATCCAAATCTACCCACTCAAACCCATGGAATCCCATAACTTCAATCTAGGACATATCAGCAATCCGCGATCGCTACTTGCCCTCACCCAAGCCATTTACGGTTATGCACCAGAAGCTTGCGCGATCGCAATTCCCGCCGTCAACTTCGACTTAGGCGAAACCCTATCCCCCATCGCAAAAAAAGGGATTACCCAAGCCTTACAACAAATTAAAAACCTAATCAAAAAACAAATTTAACATCACCACCTAAAACATCACTCAAAAAACTTTGCGCCCTTTGCGTTAAAAAAATATCTCAAAACCACCAAAGAAAAAACCATGCTAAAACCCCACTTAAAACCCACCACAGATCCAGCCTACGACATCCTCCGTGCCGAAAATCAACCCCTCAGCACCTTCTTTTCCCCCGAAACAGTAGCCGTAATTGGTGCTACTGATAAACAGGGAAGTGTAGGAAGAACCCTCCTTTGGAACCTCATGAGTAACCCCTTCGGCGGGACAATTTTCCCCATCAATCCCAAACGAAATAATGTTCTCGGTATCCCTGCTTATCCGAATATTAAAGCCGTCCCCCAACCAGTAGATTTAGCCATAATTGCCATTCCAGCCCCAAGCGTTCCTGGTATTATTGATGAATGCGTGGAAGCAGGGGTCAAAAGCGCGATTATCATTTCTGCTGGCTTTAAAGAAATTGGTGCAGCGGGCGTAGAATTAGAACGGCAAATCCTGGAAAAAGCGCGAGGAAAAATGCGGGTTATCGGTCCTAATTGTTTGGGATTAATGTGTCCGCTCACGGGATTAAATGCTACCTTTGCTAGTACTATGGCACGTCCTGGGAATGTCGCATTTATTAGTCAAAGTGGGGCATTATGTACTGCGGTTCTCGACTGGAGTTTCTGGGAAAATGTTGGTTTTAGTGCCTTTATGTCTATCGGTTCGATGTTAGATGTCGGCTGGGGGGATTTAATTTATTATCTGGGTGACGATCCTCACACTCACAGTATTGTAATTTACATGGAATCGGTGGGAGATGCACGCTCTTTTTTATCAGCAGCGCGGGAAGTTGCTTTGACGAAACCTATCATTGTGATTAAAGTGGGGCGTACTGAAGCTGCGGCAAAAGCAGCTAGTTCTCATACTGGCAGTTTAGCAGGAAGTGATGATGTTTTGGATGCAGCTTTTCGGCGCTGTGGTGTATTGCGCGTGAACCGTATTTCTGAACTATTTAATATGGCAGAAGTGTTAGCCAAACAACCTCGTTTGCCGAAAGGTCCCCGGATGACAATTATTACTAATGCGGGGGGACCTGGGGTACTAGCAACTGATGCTTTAATTACTTCTGGTAGCGAATTAGCGGAATTAGCACCGGAAACAATTACGGAACTTAATAAGATTCTACCACCTCATTGGAGTCATAGTAATCCCATTGATATTCTCGGTGATGCTGACCCCGAAAGGTACACAAAATCCTTAGAAATTGCCATTAAAGATCCCAATAGTGACGGTTTGTTAGTAATTCTAACTCCCCAAGCTATGACCGATCCCACTCAAACTGCTGAACAGTTAAAATCCTACGCCCAAAATGCGACAAAACCTGTCTTTGCTAGTTGGATGGGAGGTTCGGAAACTAAAGCAGGTGAAACATTATTAAATCGCGCTAGTATTCCCACTTATCCCTATCCAGATTCGGCTGCACGTTTATTTAATTTAATGTGGCAGTATAGCTATAATTTGAAGGGTATTTACGAAACTCCCATCTTACCATCAGATGCGGAAACAGGACCGGATCGTGCTTTAGCTCAAAAAATGATTGAAACAGCACGCAATGAGGGGCGCACTATTTTAACTGAATTAGAATCCAAACAACTTCTGGCTGCTTACAATATCCCCATCGTTCATACTGGGGTAGCGACAACAGAAGCAGAAGCAGTGAATTGGGCTAATTCTCTCGGTTATCCGGTGGTGCTGAAACTATTTTCCGAAACCATTACCCACAAAACAGATGTGGGTGGGGTTCAGTTAAATATAGCAGATGAAGAATCAGTAAAATGGGCTTATCGCCGGATTAAAGAATCTGTCAGTGAAAAAGTTGGAGCGGAGCATTTTTTAGGCGTAACCGTACAACAAATGATCCGACTTGATGGCGGATATGAACTAATTATTGGCAGTAGTATCGATCCGCAATTTGGTCCGGTGTTAGTATTTGGTTCCGGCGGACAATTAGTAGAAGTATTTAAAGATAGCGCGATCGCACTTCCACCTCTAAATACTACCCTAGCGCTGCGGATGATGGAAAATACCACCATCTACAAAGCACTCAAAGGAGTACGGGGAAGAAAACCAGTAGATTTAGTTGAATTAGAGCAGGTTTTGGTACGATTCAGTCAATTAGTCATTGAACAACGTTGGATTAAGGAAATTGATATTAATCCTCTCCTCGCATCTTCGGAAAGGCTAATTGCTTTAGATGCTCGCATTATTCTTCACGATCCAGATATTACTGAAACCCAACTTCCTAAACCAGCAATTCGTCCCTATCCAACTCAATACATTACATCTTGGACGATGACAGATGGTACTCCGGTTACAATTCGCCCGATTCGTCCCGAAGATGAACCTTTAATTGGTGAATTCCACGCCACTTTATCTGAGCAAAGTGTTTATTTCCGTTATTTCAGTTTAATGAAATTGAGTCGAAGAATTGCCCACGAAAGGTTAACTCGGATCTGTTTTATTGACTATGATCGCGAAATGGCACTAGTGGCAGATTACAAAGATCCAGAAACAGGAAAACATCAAATTTTAGCCGCCGGAAGATTGAGTAAATTACATGGAGTTAACGAAGGAGAATTTGCTATGTTAGTTAGCGATTCATTCCAACGTCGGGGAATAGGTAGCGAATTATTGCGCCGACTAGTACAAATTGGTCGAGATGAGAAATTGGAGCGGATTAATGCGGATATTTTAGCGGAGAATTTACCGATGCAGAAGGTATCAGAGAAAGTTGGTTTTCGTTTGCATCGCGCTAGCACGGATTTGGTGAAAGCAGTAATTGATTTGTGAAGCAGGCTTGTAGTAGGCGATTAATCGCCTACTACAAACCTATCTATGTTAAAATTTACCTATTTTCATGGCTACTAACTATGAATCAAGACAAATATTGGGAAATTATCGAAACAGCGAGAAGAGATGCTCGTGAAACTGCGGAAATCCCCAATCTCATCAAAGATCAATTGCTGAAAATGACTCAAGAGGAAAGAGATGAATTTGAAGATTGTTATTTTAACTTGTCTGGTAAATTAGACAATGACATAATTTGTTATATTGTCAGAGAAATTACTGGTGGATTAGGCAATGATGGGTTTATGGATTTTTGCGGTTGGCTTGCTTCATTAAACAGGAGCATATTTGATCGAGTTTTAGCAGATCCAAATTATTTATACCAACTGCGAGAAATTATTCTTAAAGATTCGGGTGATATGGAAAGACTGGCAGCTTATTCGGCAATTCACCAAGCTAATAGAGAGATTGAACCTAAAGATGTGAAAATTTACGAAGTTGGAGACTTACTGACATTTCAATTTTCCGATGGTAAGTTTTATGGAGCGATTGTCGCAGATATAACTACCTATAAAGGAGAATGGCAATATGCTTTTTGTATGTTAGATTATAGCGACATAGAAAAACCAACTGAAAAAGATTTAAGAGAAAATGATTGTCGAGGTAATTTTACTATACACGTTCTTACTCGCGAAATATGCGATTACAATATGTCTTTTGATTATATGTTTCATTCATACTTAACTTCAATCAAAGATCGGATCGAGAAACTAGGTAATTTTTCTCTGAGAGAGAATATTAACACAGCATCTGTTGGTACTATGGAAAATTTAGAAAAATTGGAAGAGTGTTTTCATTTTTATAAAGATAGTTTTCGCTGGCTACCGTTAACTTTATTTAGCCAATTACTCCCCCTTTCCCTTGCTCTTAAGATGGCTGAAGAGTTAGGTTTTCCCCCTTCTCAAAAGGGTGTAATTTATCAATTTTAACATACTTTCACTATGAGATAGTGGTTTCAACCGCTATCGAGTTTTGTGGCCAATTTTCAACATTGTAATCGTAAAGTAAGTCTATCTGACATCCTGACAAGTGATATTCAGATAGTTTGTAGTAGGCGATTAATCGCCTACTACGAACTTCTAGATAAGTCCGCCAGAGAATTTATTCTCTGTCTCATAGTTTAAGTCGGTTGAAACCGACTATTAAGAAAAATAGTTAGCGTTAATGGTGCTAGAATATGAAAATGATGCTTTGTGGTATGATGTTCATCCCATTGCGATCGAGCTTTTGCAGCGGGAAAACTTGATTTAATAGACCTCTTGCAAAAGTCAAATTGACCCCCCTCAATCCCCCCGATGCAGGGGGAAGAAATCTTTCTCCCTCTCCGTTTCGGGGAGGGCTGGGGAGGAGTTTGTCGGATTTATGCAAGAGGTATAATCTTATGACAAATGCAGCTATCGATACGGAAAAGGAAAATAAACGTAACCTGCGGAAGCTGATTTTGTCGATTCAGGCTAGTTTTGGAAAACTGAATATTCTGGTGGCGATTAGCGATAATCCTTTCTATCGAGATGAGGTAATTAAAACCTACGAGTTGGAATTGCAAGGGCGAGGGGTTAACTGCTACCGAGTTAAGGTGGATCGGATTATGCCGAGTCTAAAAGATAGTTTACAAAATCTCTTAGCAGAACAATCTGAGGGTAAATTAGATAGGGGCTCTCTTGCACTTAGAGTGGAAAACCCCTATATTACTGATAGATTACTGAAAATATTGAACTGAAAGTCTTGCCCTATAAGCTTTTTATCAATTATAACTCCTCCTTATCACTCGACTTGAAAGAGAGCCGATGGATAGGTGACATTTATGAATCTATCGGTAATTGGGATGAAGCGGAAAGATTATATCGACAATCCTTACAATTGAGATCAGAATTAGGCGATCGCAAAGGTATGGCTTCATCTTGGGGAGTATTAGGCGAAATCCAACGAAATCGCGGTAATTGGGATGAAGCGGAAAGATTATATCGACAATCCTTACAATTGAGATCAGAATTAGGCGATCGCGCGGGTATGGCTTCATCTTGGGGAGTATTAGGCGAAAATGAACTCGATCGTGGCAATCTAGAATTAGCCGAAGTTTATTCTCAGCGTGGTTTAGAAATAGCCCAAGAAATTGGCGATACATACCTTGCGGCACAAATTTACTGGGATTTAGCCAGACTCTATCGCCAACGCGGTAACATCAATCTCGCCCAACAACACTACGAAACTTCCCACCAACTCTTCACCCAACTCGGCGCAAATCAAGATATCGATAAAATAGAGAAAGAGTGGGGTAATTTAGAAGCACTGGGATAAGAGGAAAAATTAATTTATCATTAGACATCTCCAACAAATAATCTCAAGATATCTTATCTATGTAGGGGTGAAGCATTCGGGCGATCAATGATCGCTGAAAACCATAGATATTGTACCAGAATGCTTCACCCTTTTCACGATATCGGGCGATCAATGAAACCCTAATCCAATTTCTCCAAATACCCACGGATTACTGAATCGGTACTCTAGGGGCGATTCAGATAAAAACGCTATGATTAACATTGTCAGATAGGCTAGAGAAGAATTTCATTCCTACTCAAAGCGAATGATGGAGAAATGCTGCTTCGTGCCCAACAACTATTAGCAGAAACAGAAAGACTACTAGCTGAAATTGAAATCGAGCAATGGATTGCTGAGAATGAGTGAATGTGGATGATAAAATTTTACTCTAATGATTTATAATGTTCCCAGGCAAATATAATAGGAGCAATTATGTCTGAGAAGATAGCATCAACTGATTATCCCATACATGAATTATTAGCACAACGTTGGAGTCCTTACGAATTCGAGGATCGTCCGGTTTCAGAAGCGGATCTTTGTTCTTTATTTGAGGCGGCGCGATGGGCAGCATCTTCTTATAACGAGCAACCTTGGAGTTATATTATTGCTACCAAAGATAACCCCAAACAGTTTGCAAAACTCCTCTCATGTCTCGTTGATGCCAATCAAATATGGGCAAAAAATGCGCCAGCGATTGCTTTAGGTATTGTCAAGCTGAAATTTACTCATAATAACCAGGATAATCGATGCGCAATTCACGATTTGGGGCTTGCCAGTGCCAATCTTGTTGTGGAAGCAATGGCGAGAGGAATTTATGTCCATCAGATGGGCGGTATTCTGCCTGACAAAGCACGAGATCTCTTTAATATACCCGATGGTTTCGAGGCTTGGACAGGTATGGCAATTGGTTATCATGGAAATGCCATCGCACTCCCAGATGCTATGAAGGAACGGGATTCGATCCCAAGGCAAAGGAAGCCGCTGCCTCAATTTGTCTTTAGCGAAAATTGGGGAAATCCCTCACCATTGGTGCAGAAATAGGGATATTCAAACATTAGACTTATCCAACAAATAAATTATCGCCTAGAGTGTGTTTAGAGATCCAGGGGGAGGGTGAAGCATTTGGACTGTATATCTAGGGTTTTCGACATAAATTGTCGCCCAAATACTTCACCCATACATAGATAAAATATCTCGAAATTATATTTTGGAGATGTCTATTATATTCACCTTGGGCGATCGCAATTAATTTATCCCAATCTAACACCATAATTTTACCACCCCGATGGTAAGTAACGATCGCCCCTATCTGTTTAAACAGCCGCACCCACTCCTCGTAGGTAATTCTGCTGCTACTGGAGAGCCGTTTTAACCCCAAGAGCGTAAAGGTTGTTATTTTGCTTCCATCCAGTTTGATCCGGCATTAATTTCTACGATTAAGGGGACGGTTAGTTTGACTGCTGATTCCATTGTTTGTTTGATTTTTAGTTGTAATTCTGTCCATTCTGTGGGGGGGATTTCAAATATTAGTTCGTCGTGTACTTGGAGGAGAAGTCGGGATTGGTAGTTTTGTAATAGTTGATGTATTTTGAGCATGGCTATTTTGATGATATCGGCACTTGAACCTTGAATGGGTGCGTTGGCTGCGGCGCGTAATAAGCCTGCGTCGTATTGATCTAGTTGTTTGAGTTGGTCTAGGTTAATGTTGTTAGGGTTAGTGCCTTTGTGTTTGCGGAGGGTGTGGCTGTTGAATTCAAAGTAGCGGCGACGGCCTAAAATGGTTTCAACGTATCCTTTTGCGATCGCATTTCGTTTCATTTGCTCTAAGTAGGCGAATACTAGGGGATATCTTTGTTTTAGTCTATCAATGAATATTTTGCCTTCCGCTGAGGATACTCCGGCTTCTCTTGCAAATCTTTGCGCTCCCATTCCGTAAATTACGCCGAAGTTAATGGTTTTCCCTAGTCTTCTTTCGTCTGGGGTGATTTCGGTTTTTTCAAATAGTAATCTGGCGGTGACTGTGTGGATGTCTTCGTTTTTTTGATAGGTTTCTACTAAGACTGGTTCTTGACTTAAATGGGCTAGTATTCTTAGTTCAATTTGGGAGTAGTCTGCTGATACTAATAACCATCCGGTTTCGGGGATAAAGGCTTGGCGAATTTGCCTAGAAAATGCGGTACGGATGGGGATATTTTGGAGGTTGGGATTGGAGGAGGATAAGCGCCCGGTGCTGGTTGCGGTTTGGTTGAAATCTGTGTGGATTCTTTGGGTATCTTGACGTACTAGGGCTGGGAGTGCGTCGATGTATGTAGATTTTAATTTGGAGAGGGTGCGGTGTTCTAAAATTGCGTCTATGACGGGATGATCTCCTTGGAGTTTTTCTAGGGTAGCATGGTCAGTGGAGTAGCCTGTTTTGATTTTGCGGGTTTTTTTGGTGTCTAGTTTGAGTTTGTCAAATAGTAATTCGCCCAGTTGTTTGGGGGAACCTAGGTTAAATTCACCTCCGGCTACTTGGTGGGTTAATTTTTCTATTTCTGCTAAGTCTTTTTCAATTAATTTTGAGAGTTGTTTGAGGTAGTTACTGTCAATCCTAATTCCTACATATTCCATTTCTGCTAGTACGGGTTCTAGGGGTTGTTCTACTTCTAATAGGAGTTTTTCTAATTGGGGACTTTTGGCTAATTCGGCTTGAAGTTTGGCTACTAGGTTAAATGTGGCGTAAGCGTCCATGCCGCAGTAGTCGGCTACTGTGTTAATATTAAGATCGGCAATATTTTTTCCTTTAGGAATGTTCAAGTCTTTGTAACTTTTAGACTTAATTCCTGTTAAATAACGTTCGCATAAATCGTTGAGGTTATGAGTGTTATCGGGATTGAGGATGTAGCTGGCTAGCATGGTGTCGAAAACTACGCCTGCTAGGTGAATGTTTTGGGATTTTAAGACTAGTCTATCGAATTTAGCATTTTGCAGGGCTTTGGGATATTGGGGATTTTCGAGAATTGGACGTAATTCTGTTAAGGCGGTATTTTTATCTAGGTTATTACCTTTAGTATGGCTGATGGGAATGTAGGCAATATCAGTGATTTCGTTGCCCCAACAACAGCCAATTCCGACTAATTCTGCGTCTCTGGGTTCCAAATCTGTGGTTTCGGTATCCCATGCGACTGGAGTTGTGGGGTTGGTGTAGGTTTTGAGATGATTTATTAGTTGGGTTAGTTTCTCTGGAGTATCGATAATTTGGGGTTTAATTTGACTTTTTGGTACTAGTTGCTGTTGGTATGCTTCGGTATCGGCGGAAGTGAAAAACCAAGTGTCGTCATCTTCGATGTCTGAAGAGGTAAGAGGTGAGAGGTGAGGGGTAATAGATTGAGAATTAGTTTGGTTTCCGCTCTCTTCTATGGTGCTGAAACTAACTGTTGTTTCTGATTCTATTTGTGTATAAGTAGGATTTTTTCCGCCAAATTTCTGTTGGAGTTGGTCGATTTTAGTTAAAAATGAGTGGAATTCTAGTTTTTGTAAAATGGGTTTGAGTATTTGGGTATCAAATCCCTGTAGTTTGGCATCATTGAGGTCAATTTGTATCGGGGTATCAAATCTTAATTGTGCTAGGTATTGAGAATGTTCTGCATCTTGTTTTCCGGCTACTAGTTTTTTCTGATTTGCGCCTTTTATTTTATCTAAAGAGCCATAAATTCCTGCCAGGGATCCGTATTCTTTCAGTAATTGAACAGCCGTTTTTTCTCCAATCCCTTTCACTCCAGGAATATTATCCGATTTATCTCCACACAAGGCTTTATAATCAACAACTTGTTCTGGTGTAACGCCTAATTTTTCTTTTACTTCTTCTCTACCAAACTCCATGGCTCCGGTAGCACTACCTCGCCGCAAGAAGTCTTTATGTAAATAGAGGACTTTGATTCCCTTTTCGTCATCAACGAGTTGAAATAAATCGCGATCTCCTGTTAAAATTTTCACGCGATATCCCTCGGCAATAGCGCGATAAGCTAATGTTGCCAAAACATCGTCTGCTTCATAACCAGGAGCAGTAATTGCTGGTAAATCTAATCCGGAGAGCAACTCTGGAAGATTAGCTAAATCGAGAATAAAGTCTTCTGGTGTTTCCGATCGATTTGCTTTATAATTAGTATCGGCTGTGTGGCGAAATGTGGGTGTATCTGTATCGAAAGCAATTGCCATTGCTTGGGGTTGCTCTGAAGCTATCACTTCTAAAAGAGATTTGATAAAGCCAAAACAAACACTGGTGGGAATTCCTGTTGTGGTTTTCAATCCTCCACTGCGACTTTTGCCAAAGGCGTAGTAGGAACGAAACGCGAGAGAATGACCGTCAACTAAAATCAATAATGGGTGTACTACTGATGGTGAATCGGTAGCTGTGGCAGGGTTGGGGATATGAGTGGAGTCGGACATAGATATATAGCAGTTGACAGTTGATAGTTGATAGTTGATAGTTGATAGTTGATCAGATTATCCTCCTATCAATTTTCTCTTGTCTATTGTACATTGTAAACTGTCAACTGTCCATGATGTTATTTATATCGATATCGATTTAGCGTTGGCTATATTAGTGAGAATTCTGAATGAAATTATGATTTTAAATTCAAAATTTTTAATAGAAATAAAGTTTGGTTTTTTCTCATTTACTTAACTGATTGAAGTTTGACTTACTAAAGAGGGAATGTTTCTATGTCATATTTTTCTCAGATAGCGAGATTGGCTAATCGTTTACCACTAGGAAGAGTTCTCGTTATCTCCTTTGTCTTACAAATTACGGGTGCAGTTAGTTTAGTTGGATATCTTTCCTTTAGAAATGGACAAAAAGCGGTTAACGATTTAGCCAATCAATTGATTGAAAAAGTTAGCGATCGCATTTTTCAATCCCTGGGTACTTACACCGAAATACCAGATACAATTAATCAAATTAATGCCAATGCGATTAGTTTGGGTCAACTTAACTTACAAGATTCGCGCAGCCTGGAACGTCAAATTTGGAATCAGATTCAAGTATTTAATACTGTAACCTACATTTCCTTTGGCACTGAAGAAAGAGAATTTATTGGTATTCAACGTTCAAATGATGGTAAATTCACACTGACAATTTCCGGCAAATCCACTAATAATATTTACACCACCTATGAGTTAGACTCCCAAGGAAATCCTATCAAATTATTAAAGCAAACTCCCAACTACGATCCGCGAATTAGACCTTGGTACACATCCCCAATTAAGACGGGTAAATCCGCGTGGAGTGAAATTTATGCTTATTTTGACTTCTCCACCCTGGCAATTACAGAAGGATTACCTCTGTACGATAAGAAAGGTAATCTTCTTGGAGTTGCGGCTGTGGATCTATCTTTGTCGCAAATTGGTGACTTCCTCCGTACATTAGGAGTGGGTAAAGGTCAGACTTTTATCATAGAAAGAAATGGTATGTTAGTAGCTAGCTCTGCATCAGAATCGCCATTTATTCAGATAGAAGAAAAACCCCAGCGGTTAGCTGCTATTAATAGCAAAGATCCATTAATTAGTGGCACAGCTAATTATTTAAAACAGACCTATAGTGACTTAAGCAGGCTTCAAGAACAGTCGCAGTTTAATTTTGATATTGAAGGTCAGTATTATCGGGGTCAAATTACACCATTTTCCGATCAATTTGGTCTAGACTGGCTGATTGTAGTAGTAGTCCCAGAATCAGACTTCATGGCACAAATTAATGCTAATAGTCGTACCACAATTATCCTCTGTTTAGTGGCATTAGTTTTATCATCATTACTGGGAGTCTTTACCTCCCGCTGGATTAGCCAACCAATTCTCAATTTAAGTCAAGCAGCCAAAAATATCAGCAGTGGCAAACTCGCTCAACAAGTGCCCATCAAAGGAACCAAAGAGTTACAAACTCTAGCTAATTCATTTAACCTAATGGCACAACAGTTACGCACTTCTTTTACCGCCCTAGAACAGATTAATCAAGAACTAGAAAATCGCGTCGAACAACGAACAGCGGAACTTCAAGAATCTCAAGCTGAATTACAAAAACAAGCCCTACAATTAGAAGAAAGAGTTAAGCAGAGAACAGCCGAACTTTTGGATGCCAAAGAAGCGGCTGAAGTGGCAAATCAAGCTAAAAGTACTTTTTTAGCTACCATGAGTCACGAATTACGAACTCCTCTCAATGCTATTCTTGGCTTCGCCCAAATTATGCGTCGCGACTCAGCCCTTACTCCCTCCCAGCGGCAAAATCTTGCCACTATTAATAGCAGTGGCGAACATTTACTAGAGTTAATTAACGACGTTCTCGACATGTCAAAAATTGAATCTGGTCGAATGAAGCTCTATGAAAAATCATTCGATCTTCATCGATTAATAGATAGTGTTGCTCAAATGTTTCAACTTGAAGCCAATAGCAAAGCTTTAAGTTTAAACAGCGATATTTCTGAGGCAATACCCCAATACATTAAGACAGATGAGCGAAAATTACGTCAAGTTTTAATTAACCTAATCGGTAATGCCATCAAATTCACTAAACCAGGTGGAATGGTGACGCTGCGGGTAGGAGTAGGGAGTGGGGAGGAGGAAAAAACAAACCAACAACCAACAACCATTCACTTTGAAATTGAAGATACTGGTTGCGGAATTCATCCTGAAGATATAGAAGATTTATTTGAACCATTTGTCCAAAGTAAAAGTAATCGAGTATTTCAAGAAGGAACAGGATTGGGTTTACCAATTAGCAGATCTTTTGCTCGTTTAATGGGTGGAAATATCACCCTAATCCGTACAGAAATAAATCGAGGATCTTTGTTTAGCTTTAATATTAAAGCTACTATAGCTCAAGCATCAGATGTTGAATTAATTGCACCTCTAAGTCACGTTATTGGACTTGAATTAGAACAACCTATTTATCGTTTATTAATCGTTGAAGATTGCTGGGAAAACCGTAAATTACTGGTTAATTTACTTCAACCTTTGGGCTTTGAAGTACGAGAAGCAGTCAACGGCTTAGAAGCGATAGAAATTTGGCATAATTGGCATCCACACCTAATTTGGATGGATTTAAGAATGCCCGTCATGGATGGCTATGAAGCTACCCAACAAATTCGGTCAAAAATCCCAGGCGAAGCCACAGCAATTGTAGCACTGACAGCTCATATTTTTCAAGAAGAGGAAGCAGCCGTTTTGTCGGCAGGATTTGATGATTGTGTTAGTAAACCATTTCGTGAAGCTGAATTATTTGCCGCAATGAGTCGGCATTTAGGAGTCCGTTACATTTACGAAGAACATGTAAAATTAGAGTCAGAAAATGTTCTGACAGTAGGCGCAATCGCAAATCTCCCCAATGAATGGATTGCTAACTTAGAAAAAGGGATTATTGAAGCTGATTTCGATTTGATGGATAGTACAATTTCTCAAATTCGCACTCAGTATAATTCCATTGCCGATGCTATCCAGCAAAATATCGATAATTTCGAGTACGAAAAGATTTTGAGCTTAATTTCCGCCATCAAAGCCTAAACTTATCTCCGGAGAGTCAGAGGATAATTTTTTAAATTGCTGATTCTATCATCATATCATCCTAATGAAACCTCTAAACTGTGCAATTGCCAATATTTCTGGGAAAGTTTCCTTACGCAGAATTCTCATTGTGCCTTTCCTATTGCAACTCTTTAGTGCAGTGGGATTGGTAGGCTATCTCTCTTGGCGCAACGGGCAAGAAGCTGTTAATGAGGTGGCTAGACAACTGCGACAGGAAATTTGCGATCGCATTCAGCAACAACTAAGCCGTTATTTAGAAGCACCTCGCATTATTAATCAAATTAATGCTAATGCCTTTGCTCTCAATCAGTTAAACTTAGAAGATCCAAATGGCTTAACTCGTAAATTTTGGCAGGAACGATTTTTGTTTGATACCGTAAATGTTTCGGCAATTTATTTCGGTAGTGCTGCGGGAGAATTCACTGGATTGGGATTGCAATCTGGTAATAGATGGCAAATTAGTCAAGTCGGAAAAGCAACTAAAAATAAATTCCACAGCTTTGCTACTGATAATTATGGTAATCCTACTAAATTGATTGAGGTTGGCAAATATTATGACCCCAGAATTAGACCATGGTATCAAAAAGCAGTCCTGGCAAATAAGCAGGTTTGGAGTGAAATTTATCTTGATTTTAAAGAACCAAGACTGAAAATTACTCTGGCGCAACCTTTGTATAAAGCTAATGGAAGTTTGCGAGGAGTAATTGGTGTTGATTTCGTACTTTCCCATATTAATGAATTTCTCAAAAAATTGAAAATTGGTAAATCTGGAGAGACTTTCATTATGGAAAGATCTGGATTAATTGTAGCATCTTCAACAGAAGAAGAGCCATTTTTACGGGAAAAAGATGGTAAAGTTTCGGGAAGAATGATGGCGATAAATAGTCAAGTATATTTTATTCAAACTGCGGCAAATTACTTAAATACCCACAAAAGTAAAGTTGGCATCGTTGAAAATAGTGAAGAATTCACCCTAACCATTGATGGTAAAAGACATTTTATCCAGGTAAAGCCATTAAAAGAGCCTCTAGGAATCGACTGGTTAATTGTAGTAGTCTTGCCAGAATCAGACTTTATGAGCCAGATTGATGCGAATACCCGGACGACAATCTGGCTATGCCTTGCCGCCTTAATTACAGCTACAATCTTCGGTATTATCACGGCTCGATGGGTGACAAAACCAATTCTACAGTTAAATAAAGCTGCCAAAGATATTGCTCGATGTGAATGGGAAAAAATCGTCGAAATCCAAAGAAATGATGAAGTGGGGCAACTCGCTAAATCATTCAAAAGCATGGCTTGCCAACTGCAAGAATCATTTGCTACCTTGGAGGAGCGAGTAGCTCAACGTACTGCCGAATTAGCTATTGCTAAAGAAAAAGCAGAAGTCGCTAACCAAGCAAAAAGTACCTTTCTGGCAAATATGAGCCACGAATTGCGATCCCCCCTCAATGCAATTCTTGGTTTTGCTCAACTTATGACTCGCAGCCAAACTTTACCCGCAGAAGATAGAGAAAATGTCAGGATTATTATTCGCAGTGGCGAACATTTACTCACCCTGATTAACAACGTTCTCGATTTATCAAAAATTGAAGCTGGGCGTACTACCCTAAACCCCAAAAATTTTGACCTCTATCGTATGCTAGATGATATATCAGATATGTTCCAACTTAAAGCAGAAGATAAATACCTACAATTAATTTTTGATCGAGATTCCCATCTACCTCAATACATCCGCACTGACGAAGTAAAATTACGCCAAGTTTTAATTAACTTACTCAACAATGCCCTAAAATTTACTCAAGTTGGCGGTGTTTCTGTGAGAGTAGGGATTGGGGAAGCAATAACCAGAAGCTTAATCCCATTACCAATAAGCAAGAACGACAAAATAACCACTATTACCTTTGAAATTGAAGACACTGGCTTCGGGATTGCACATGAAGAATTAGATCGTCTTTTTGAAGCATTTGTCCAAACCCAAACTGGCAAAGATGCCCAGGAAGGTACTGGTTTAGGATTGGCTATTAGCCGTAAATTTGTCCAGTTAATGGGGGGAGATATGAGTGTCAATTCTACTTTAGGGAGCGGTACTAATTTTAAATTTAATATTCAAGCAATTATCGGAGATAATAGTCAAATTAAAAGCCCAAAAAATTACCGTCGTGTTATTGCATTAGAACCCAATCAACCTCAATACAAAATTCTTATAGTTGACGATAAACCTCTGAATCGCCAACTATTAATTAAACTTCTCAATCCCCTCGGATTTGAACTTCAAGAAGCCAGTAACGGTAAAGAAGCCATTGAAATTTTTCAAACTTACTCACCGCACCTAATCTGGATGGATATGCGAATGCCCGTCATAGATGGCTACGAAGCTACCAAACATATCAAAAGTACCATTAAAGGTCAAGCTACTGCTATTATTGCACTAACAGCTAGTGCTTTAGAGGAAGAAAGGGCAGTCATTCTCTCTGCGGGGTGCGATGACTTTATACGCAAGCCCTTTCGGGAAGAAGATATCTTCAATGCTATGCACAAACATATTGGGGTGCGTTATGTCTATGAAGAGGCTATTCCGACTGATACCTTAGCAACTGAGGATATAGGTAAGGGTGGGCTGACTGCTGCAGCATTCATGGCTTTACCTCCATCTTGGATTGTCGATTTAAAACAAGGTATCCTGAATATTGACTTAGACTCAATTGCCGCAATTGTCCAGCAAATCCGTACTCAGGATACTATCCTGGCGGATGGGATCGCAGATTGTATTGATAATTTTGAGTATGACAAGATTTTACAAATAGTTTCTGAGATGGGGGAATCCTGATGAATCAAAATATAATTAACAATTATAAAAGCAATATTTTAGTGGTAGATGATACCCCAGCTAACTTGCGTCTCTTAGTTGGTATCTTAACTGAAAAGGGGTATAAAGTGCGCCCTGTACCCAATGGTGAATTGGCACTATCGGCTGCTAAAGGTATCCCACCAGATTTAATTTTACTTGACATTATGATGCCAGGAATAGATGGGTATCAAGTCTGCACGCAGTTAAAAGCAGATGAAACAACTAAAGATATTCCCGTCATTTTTATTAGTGCGATTAGCGATGTCGTCGATAAAGTCAAAGGCTTTGCTGTAGGTGGAGTAGATTACATCACGAAACCCTTTCATATTGAAGAAGTTTTAGCCCGGGTAGAAACCCACTTATCTATTTGTTACCTCCAAAGGAGTCTCAAAACCAAAAACGACGAATTATCCCAAGCCTTGCAACAACTAAAAAATACCCAAAACCACCTAATTCAATCGGAAAAAATGGTAGCTTTAGGCCAACTAATTGCCGGAGTCGCCCATGAACTTAATACCCCACTAGGAGCCATTAGATCCTCCATCGGGAATATTACCGATTTCTTGCATAAAAATCTGGCACAATTACCCCAATTCTTTCAAAACCTTTCTCCACAACGTCAGGCTGACTTCTTTAATCTCTTACAAACATCCCTGGACAATACGCAAACAAATTCTTTATCTTCTAAAGAAAAACGTCAGTTAAAAAGGGCATTACAGCAACAAATTTCCGATCTAGAAATTGCCAATTCTGATAGCGTTGCGAATATTTTAGTCAGTCTAGGTGTTGGGGAAGATATTCAACCTTTTTTCCCCCTATTAACAGATCCAAATTTGGAAACCATTTTAAAAACTACCTATCAATTGTTTAGCCTCCAAAAAAGCGCTCAAACCATCGCAACTGCCACAGATAGAGCAGCTAAAGTCGTATTTGCCCTCAGAAGCTATGCCCGTTACGATTATTCTGGGGAGAAAGTAGAAGCGAATATCATTGACGGAATTGAAACTGTCTTGACTCTCTATCATAACCAATGCAAGCAAGGTGTAGAAGTTATCAGAAATTATGGGGAGTTACCCGCAATTCAATGCTATCCGGATGAACTAAACCAAGTGTGGATAAATCTAATTCATAACTCCCTCCAAGCCATGGATAATCAGGGCACTATAACCATTAATACTCGCCAGAATCAAGAAAACATCCTGGTAAGTTTTACAGATACTGGTAAAGGAATTCCCCCTGAGATTATCCAGAAAATCTTCGCTCCATTTTTTACCACTAAACCGACTGGAGAAGGGAGTGGTTTGGGATTAGATATCGTCAGGAGGATTATTGAGAAACATCAGGGCAAAATTGAAGTAGAGAGTATACCTGGTAAAACTACATTTACTGTATCTTTACCAATTCAGATCAATAAGGAATCTAACCATGTCTAAACCAGCAATTTTATCTATTGATGATGAGGTTAAATAATTAATTGCCGCAATTCAATCCGGCTTGGCTAAACTATGAAAAAACCGATTATTATCTGTGTAGATGATGACGAAACTATATTGGATAGTCTTGAAATAGAATTACAAAATTTTTTAGAGGCTGAATATGTCATTGAAACAGCCAGCAGCGGCTCAGAAGCGCTGGAATTATTAGCAGAATTATTAGAGGATAACTATGAAATTCCTTTAGTAATTTCCGATCACATCATGCCCGGTATGAAAGGGGATGAACTCTTGAAGCGCATCCATCAACTCTCACCTCAAACACTGAAAATTATGCTGACAGGGCAAGCAGATTTGTCAGCAATCGGGAATGCGATCAAATATGCGAAATTATATAGATATATTGCCAAGCCATGGCAAGCTGAAGATCTTATTTTAACAGTTCAAGAAGCAGTTAATAGTTATCGTCAGGAGAAAAGGCTAGCGGAACAAAATATTGAACTACAACGAATGAATGAGGTATTGGAAAAATTAAACTTTGAACAAGCACAACTAATTGCGCAACTCCACGAAAACGAGAGTCGCTTAAGACAGTTTTTGGATGCTATGCCAATTGGTGTAGGAGTATTAGACGCTCGAGGTCAACCATATTATATCAATCAAAAAGCACAAGAAATATTTGGCAAAGGAGTTATTCCCGATATCACGGCAGAGAAATTATCAGAGGTTTATCAAGTCTATAAGGTAGGGACAAATCAGAAATATCCTTCCCTGGAATTACCGATTGTGCGAGCTTTAAAAGGTGAAATTGTCACCGCTGACGATTTGGAAATTCGCCAAGGTAATAAAGTTATCCCTCTAGAAGTTTCCTCTAGACCAATATATGATGGGAAGGGCAAAATTGCTTATGCTATCAATACCATGCAAGATATTACTGAACGGAAAGAAGCAGAATTAGAAAGACAAAAATTTATTGAAGATCTATTTGAACTAAATTGCAATTTAGAACTTGCCTTAGAAGCAGAATCAGAATTAACTACTGCCGCCAGACGTTTTGTCCCAAAGGAATTTTTATCACTCCTCGGACATAAGAGTTTGATTGATGTTCAATTAGGCGATCAAGTCCAACAAGAAATGTCTGTATTATTTTCGGATATTCGCGATTTTACTACCTTATCAGAACAAATGACTCCTCGTGAAAATTTTAAATTTATTAATGAATATCTCTCCAGGATGGAACCAGTAATACTGGAAAATCAAGGCTTTATTGATAAATATATTGGCGATGCAATTATGGCGCTGTTTGCTGGTAAAGCTGATGATGCGGTGAAAGCGGGAATTTCCATGGTGCAAGAGCTTAGAGATTACAATCAACATCGTATTAAGTCTAGGGAGCATCCTGTTTTAATTGGTATTGGCATCAATACGGGTTCCTTAATGTTGGGAACTGTTGGTGGAAAAACCAGAATGGATGGTACTGTAATTAGTGATGATGTTAATTTAGCCTCGCGGATGGAAGGGCTAACTAAATTGTATCGAGTTTCTCTATTAATTTCTCACCAAACTGTGGCACGGTTACAAAATCCCACCGATTACTCAATCCGCTTTATTGAGAAGACTAAGGTTAAGGGTAAGTCAAAAGCTGTGGCGGTATTTGAAGTGTTTGATGGGGAAGATCAGACAATTAAAGAGAAAAAATTAGCTACCAAAGCTGTATTTGAAGAAGGTTTATTTCTCTACTATCAGCAGGTTTTTGGGGAGGCTAAAAGACGCTTTGAAACTGTTTTGCAAGAAAATCATGCGGATACAGTTGCTCAAATCTATTTGGAGCGCTGTCATCGGCAATTGTAGTAGTTGATAGTTGATAGTTGACAGTTGATAGTTGACAGTTGATAGTTATTTGATGGTAATCAAGAGGAGATTGTTATTGAATTTATATGGATAGGGATTATGATGTGTCTTCAAACTCTGAATATTGGGGTAGGGGCGTTAGCGCAGCTCGGCGTTAGCCTAGCATTTGGGCGATAATTTATCGGTGAAACCCAAGATTTTCAGTCCATATCCTTTGCCATTCCAGAGTTATAGCGCATCTCACTGGTGTAGTTACACATTAGAAAATGGATGCTTTATCTGGAAAGCGTCATAACAAATGTACTGTAAATATGCCAGCACGCACTGCTATAGAAGACACTGAATATTCGGGCTGGGGTGAAGCATTTGTGGACAAAACGATTAGACATCTTGCGAAAATACTGGAAGGGTGAAGCATTTGCTGATAAAACCATTGATTTTCCACATAAATCTGGGCGCAAATGCTTCACCCCTACATCCAACTACAATCCGCTATAATACGTCAAATTTTATACTTTCAAAACACGCCATACTCAACTCCTGTAACTCCTTACCACACCAACAGACTTTTTTAGCAAACCCTAATTATTTTCAGTAATTGGTTGGATAAGGATGTAGTTGTAGAATTTGCAGCGCTCTTGAATGGCATAAATTGTATTAAGTAAATAAATATCTTCATCTGTTTTGATATGCTGAGACAAATCAGGTAGTAATTCAGGGCTAGCAATGTTCCCCAGAGCATCAGCCGCACTCCTACGCACAAAATATTTGGGATCTTTGAGGGCTTTAACTAATTCTGGGATAGCGGTATCTGAGCCAATTTTACCCAGAGCATCAACCGCACTAATACGCACATAAGAGTTGGGATCTTTGAGGGCTTTAACTAACTCTGGAATAGCGGTATCTGAGCCAATTTTACCCAGGGCATCAGCCGCACTCATACGGACAGAATATTTAGGATGGTTGAGGGCTTTAACTAACTCTGGAATAGAGGTATCTGAGCCAATTTTTCTCAGAGCATCAATCGCACTAATACGGACAGAATATTTGGGATGGTTGAGGGCTTTAACTAATTCTGGGATAGGGGTATCTGAGCCAATTTCACCCAGAACATAAACCGTACTACAATGCACATAATAGTCAGGATCATTGAG
>DOIX01000018.1:0-8888 GCA_003511885.1 Cyanobacteria bacterium UBA11153 | reverse complement strand
GCACTCATACGGACATAATAGTCGGGATCCTTGAGGGTTTTAACTAATTCTGGAATAGAGGTATCTGAGCCAATTTTTCCCAGAGCCTCAGCCGCACTCATACGGACATAGGAGTCGGGATTGTTGAGGGCTTTAACTAACTCTGGTATAGCGGTATCTGAGCCAATTTTTCCCAGAGCTTCAACCGCACTCTTACGCACAAAATATTTGGGATCGTTGAGGGCTTTAACTAACTCGGGAATAGCGGTATCTGAGCCAATTTTTTCTAGAGCTTCAACCGCACTAATACGGACATAAGAGTCGGGATGATTGAAGGCTTTAACTAACTCTAGAATAGCGGTATCTGAGCCAATTTTTTCCAGAGCTTCAACCGCAGTCCAACGCACAGGATAGTTGGGATCATTGAAGGCTTTAACTAACTCTAGAATAGCGGTATCTGAGCCAATTTTTCCCAAAGACTCAGCCGCACTCATACGCAAATAAGAGTCGGGATTGTTGAGGGATCTAACTAACTCTGGTATAGCAGTATCTGAGCCAATTTTACCCAGAGCTTCAACCGCACTACAACGCACAGGATATTTGGGATCGTTGAGGGCTGTGACTAATGCGGAAATCGCGGTATCTGAGCCAATTTTTCCCAGAGCTTCAACCGCACTCCAACGCACAGAATCGTCTGGATCGTTGAGGGCTTTAACCAACTCGGGGATAGCGGTATCTGAGCCAATTTTTCCCAGGGCATCAGCCGCACTCCAACGCACAGAATCGTCTGGATCGTTGAGGGCTTTAACTAACTCGGTAATAGCGGTATCTGAGCCAATTTTTCCCAGAGCATCAACCGCACTCCTACCCACATCAGAGTCGGGATCTTTGAAAGCTCTAACTAATTCTGCTATAGGGGTATCTGAGCCAATTTTACCCAGGGCATCAGCCGCACTAATACGCACAGAAGAATCAGGATCTTTGAAAGCTCTAACTAATTCTGGGATAGCGGTATCTGAGCCAATTTTCCCCAGAGCCTCAGCCGCACTCCTACGCACATCAGAGTCGGGATGGTTGAAAGCTCTAACCAATTCTGGAATAGCTCCTTCGGATTTAGTTATCTCCAAAAGCTGAATCTTGAATAACTGAGGAATTGTTAACCCAACCACTAAACCCACCGTTTGCTCCTGAAACTGAGGCTTCACTGCCCCCGCTAGCCTCGCCCCTAACCTCCAATCCACCTCCAACGCCAACCGCACTACTCGCACGCTTTGCGCTTCATCCTCCACCAACTCTAACATCAGCGCCAGAGGTTCCGTCCATTTGAGATAATTCAAATACTCTCGTTTCAACTCATCATCAGTGAGACTCGGTAACACCTTCAGCAAATATTCCTTGGCAAAATTATTCATAACCGACGGCTGAGATTTAATTTGTTCCGCCAATTCTCGAATAACTTGACTTTCCTCTAGGGGCTGATTATTTACCACAGCCTCCACATCAATTACAGCTTGAGCAATATCCGGATTAGCCTCGGCTGCTCCTTTCAATTCCAATACCGCTTCCCCATAATCTAAAGCTTGCAGTTCATCTCCCTCAGCCGTTAAGATATGTAACTTATTCTTTTGCCGCAATTGTTCTACTAACTTACCACTTTTCTCTAATACAGCCTCCCCAATCCTTTCGCTGCCCTTTTCCAGCGCTTTCGTCGATATAATAGTAGCGATCGCAGTTGCCAAAGCCGTCAGTGTTAGAGCTTCCATTCACTCATCATCCTCACTGCCTACCTAAATTAGTTCTATATTAGCAACAGGAATTCAGTAGCAATCAGCCTGAGCGATTGGAAATCGCCACTACAAAAACCAAGTATCTCGGCGCAGACTAACAGAAAATCAAAGTTTTTCAAACCCACCCAAGTGGGTTTTGTTTGTGTAGCAACTAATTACATTTTACCCAACACCTCTCTAATGACATCCCCTGGTACTCGATCCGCGATAGTTACCGTACCAATCTTAGTTGGTAGAATAAATCTTACTTTCCCATCCTTCACCTTCTTATCCGTTTGCAAACTATCAATAATTTCTTCAATATCCAATCCTTGTGGTAATTTCTGAGGTAATCCGGCTTTCTCAATCAATTTATTTTGCCGTTGGGCTTCCTCTGATGTCCACATTTGCAGTTGCAGGGCAATTTCACCTGCTGCTACCATCCCAATACCCACAGCTTCCCCATGATTCACTACCTTATATCCGGTCAAACTTTCCACCGCATGACCAATAGTATGACCGTAATTTAATATAGCTCTTAATCCTGCTTCCTTCTCATCCTCGCTCACCACATCGGCTTTAGCTTGACAAGAACAAGACAATATATAAGATAATAACTCCTCATCCACATAACGCATTTGATCCAAACGCTTTGCCGCCTCTAACCTAGCAAAAAGTTCAGCATTCCAAATAATCCCATACTTAATTACTTCCGCCATTCCCGCCCGAAATTCTCGCGGTGGTAATGTCTTCAAAACTTGCGGATCTATTAATACAAATCGCGGCTGATGAAACGCACCAATTAAATTTTTTCCTTGGGGATGATTTACCCCAGTTTTACCACCAATTGCGGCATCTACCATCGCCAATAGAGATGTTGGGATTTGTACGACATTAATCCCTCGCAACCAAGTCGCTGCGGCAAACCCCGTCATATCCCCAATTACGCCACCCCCCAAAGCTACCATGGTTGAGTTACGTTCCAGTCTATTTTGCAGCGCCGCATCATAGATTTTGGAAACAGAGTTGGGAGTTTTATACCTTTCCCCAGGAGGTAGAAGGCAGCTAGACACATCATACCCCACCAACTTCAGACCCGCGATCGCTCTTTCCCCATAGCGTCGAAAAATTGCTGGATTTGACACCACCAAAACCTTCTTTCCCAGTTTCAGCCGACTCATCCAGACTCCCAAGTCATCTAAACCACCAGGCGCGATCGCAATATCATAAGATTGCGGCTGGACATTAACGCTAATTACAGACTTCATTACCCAAAACCCTTTTTGCCAAGCAATTATTTTATCTCACCACAGACACCGCAACTCAATTATCCAGGGTAAGGACTTTCCAGGCATAGTCTTGAATTTTAATTCTCCTCCTCTCCCCCGCCCCCTTGTCTCCCTTGTCTCCCTTGTCTCCCTTATCTCCCTTGTCTCCCCTGTCTCCCTTATCTCCCCTGCCCCTAGTCCCTAGTCCCCAGTCCCTCGCTATACGTCCCAAGAGATGGTTCAATAGAGGAATATCATCCTTTCTTCTGGAGAAATCTAAATGTCTGCATCTGGAGCTATTGCCTACTTTGTAATCCTCGGTGGTGCTGCTGGCGTTGCCCTAACGATATTTTTCACTCTCAAGGCTGTCAAGTTGATTTAACCCTTGGCAATACAAGGATACACGGATTAATTCATCGATCAATCCGTGTATCCTCCGTCATCAGATTGTCCATTACACCAATTCTCCATCGAGATTGTCAACATCAAGAAACTTAACATAACGGATAGACACAATTCATTTATTAATGAGTATATCCCTATTCAAAATCAGTAAAAGGTAGCCTAAATGAACATTCCTACACTTGTTAATATTACGATTAGTTTAATTTTCATTTATCTGATTTTAAGCTTGCTAGCTTCGGAAATCCAGGAACTACTCACAACCCTATTACAGTGGAGAGCAGTTCATTTAAAGGAATCGATTGAAGGTCTTTTGTCTGGTGATAATCAGGGCGAAGATGTAACCAAGGTTAGACAACTAGCCAATCAAATTTATGAAAATCCTTTAATCAAAGGACTCAATCAAGAAGCTAAAGGATTTTTGGCGACAATTCCTCGTAAATTCAGTAGAATGATAGGTTCAATGTTTCGCTTGGGCAAGCCCAAGATTTTTGGTAAAAACAATAGCGGCCCTTCATTTATGTCGTCGCAAGTTTTTGCATCTAGTTTACTGGATACCTTGAAGATACCAGAACTAATGCGTAAGATTACCGCCTTGAATCTGCGAATTTTCCTGCGAGAGAAGCTCTTGAACAAAATTGGTGACATTTTGGCAGAATACGATAACTCAATTAATAGATTCAATTTGAGTTTAAAAAACAAAAAAGAATTGAATAAATATTTACAAAATTTAGCGATTGCAGAGGATGAGGCAAGCCAACAAAGAACTGAAATATTCAAGGATTTTTACAGACTAAGGAATAAATCAAACAAAGTTATTTTCTTTTTTGATAACAAGCAAGCGGATTTGGTTATGACTGTTGACAAAATCGCCGATGACTTAGACCACTATATTCAAAAATGTCATAATTATCTGCCATCGGAGCAAATATCAAAACTCGAAATCCTTAAGGAAGAAACACTAGGAAATAATCCTAACGATCGACTGTATCTATTACGACAATTACAACCAAATATTCAGGAATTATTAAAAATAATTTGGCAAGCAAAGGAAATATCTGAACGCTGGCAAACATATAAAAATCAAAAACAAGTTATCGAACAAGAAGCCCAAATTACAGCAGCTCAAGAAGCTAATCAAAAAACTATTGAGTTTATTGATATGTGGCAAGAATCGATTCAAGGATATCAGTCTGATGAAATATCTGAAGAAATTCAAAATATTTGCGATGAGATTAGGATCGTAATCAGTGGCAATACATCTACATATCAGCACGCTCAAATCATCAATATTATTAATAGTTTAGATGACAAACAGGAGGCTAATAAAGTTAGTTTAATTGCCAATATTCATGAAATATATTCTGGCTATCAGGCAAGCATTAAAGAGCAATACGATTGTCTATCTCATAAATTCAGACAAAACATTGAAAGTGAAGAAGATGAAGAATTATCCTCAACGCCGAAGAGAGTATTGATAATTCTTGCCTTTTTAGATAACTTGCAACATGTCAAAGAAATTGAGTTTTTAGAACAGAAAATATCTCAATTATTAGAATTAAATTTACCAGAAGCAACTCGTCAAAATTTAGTTATCCTTGCCGCCAAGACTCAAACTAAGTTTGAAGATGTCAAGGAAGACTTAAATAAATTTGAGCAGGAGGTTTCTAGTTGGTTCGATCGCTCAATGGAAAGAGCCTCTGGAGTATACAAGCGGAATGCGAAACTTGTGGCAATTATCATCGGGTTTATTGTGGCTTTAGCAGCTAATGCTGATACATTACACATGTTTAACATGCTCTCCAAGGATGAAGCATTAAGAGCTGCGATTGCTCAAACTGCCAATAATATAGTAGATAATAATTCTGAGCTAACACCCGAAGCTATTCAGGAAATCAATCAAGCAACAGAGAGTCTCACCTTACCGATTGGCTGGGGAGAAGTCAACCGGAAAAATCAAAGTCAAAATCGAAAGGGGCTGGGAGATATAAGATACATATTGGGCTGGTCTATCACAGCTATTGCTATTTCTATGGGATCTTCTTTTTGGTACGATATACTCCGTAAGATCGTTGATATCGGTAAAGTTGGTAAAAAACCTAAACCATCCCATGACATTCCTAATACCGATACTTAATTAAAGTCAAAAGTTAAAAAGGGGAATGGGTAATGGGGAATAAATTCAAAATTTCTTCTTTGTCATTTTATTTCATAATTTAAAACCTAAACCATCGCTTCTGCCGCTGGTTGCGGCATACTTAACTGTTGATTTTTCCAGGATTGACGTACCATCCTAATAGTTTTGGGAAAAACTCCCACAAGCTGAGAAATAATTTCGTCTGGGAGCTGGTCAATTAGTTTCGGCTCAAAGTATTTGTAAAGTAACATTAAAATATGTTCAGCTCGCTCCAATGGCACGTAACTCTTCATCGCGTGTTGAGTAAACAAAATCCACCGCTGGCGAAACTGATATGCTGTTTTTCTCGCAATCCGAGATTCGGGATAAACTAGAGAGACATTCCCTACCGGAATTACCCGACTGCAATCGAGATCGAAGAGTCCACCGACAGCAGCACCAGGTCCTGCCAATTCCGCGTGGTGGCGATGACAGATGACGATCGCATTGCCGCGAGAAGCATTCACCCTAAGTAGTTGTCCAGTGTGCAAGCGACTCAGGATTTCCGTGGGTTGAGTACATGGTTTGGGGATCAGAGCGAGTTGTGTCATTGTTAGTCACCGTCAGTCACAAAACTAGTTCATTATTTTCAATTATTATTTATCTACCACCAAGGAATATTGATAGTATCAAATCTTCAAGCTAGTCTGGGATCTAATCCCTATTTTTGGCTCAAAGAATCCGGAGTACCCTGAATCTAACATTTAGCCGTTTGTTTGCGGCAAATACTGCGAACGACTAGTCTGTAAGACTGTAAAAAAAATGGGATTTTTTTTTACAAAACTATACTCTGATGTCTTTCTCGATTTTTGACGATCTTAGAACCTGTATATTTATTTTACTCTATTTCAACACCCTCGATTTATTAATTTCCTTGGGTTTGTGTAAAGATTTGATGAAGAAAGTGTGAATTAAGGAATGGATAATGGCTAAGGGAAGAGCGGATCCCGAAGTGGGGAATGGGCAAGGGAACAGTAGCTCCCGATCCCCAGATCGGGTGAGCTGGGGAGATCGGATTTGTTGTAAAAATTAATTACTAATTTAATGTTTACTGTAACTTTGTATACTGTAATCTCAGGAAAACTATTTTCCCCTCCCCTGTGGCCTATTTCCTGTTCCCTGTTCCCCGTTCCATCAAAAGAGCAGTATGATACTTGATTTCACATGAGTGAGGTACACCCATAATATACAAAGTTTTGTTCAGTATTGTTTCAGGTGTACCTTATGGGGCTGCAGGCTGCTGTATGGTGCGAAATATAGGTCACAATATTGATTCGTCGCTATCCACTTTTTCCAGATTTGATGGAAATTCGGCTTTGGGTAAACTTTCATCCCGAGTAATTTCAGATTGGTATTTTTTGAGTCCGTACAATCTTCCTGAGAAGGTGTGGAGGATGGCAAGGATGTCTTCTACCATTTCGCGCTGGGGAGATAATTCAACTTGGTTGAGAACTACGATTTCGCAAGAATATTTGGCACAGAGCCACACAAAGAAATCAAATCCAAATCGGGCGAGTCTGTCTTTATATGCGATCGCAATCCGCTCGATATCTCCTGAGATAACTCGCTCCATTAAGGCGAGAAATTTTTTTCTTTTGTAATTAAGCCCGCCGCCAACTTCTGAAATTACTTCGGCTGTCGGATATTTAGATTGGAGATAGTCACATTGACGTTGCAACTCTTCTCGGTGTTTTGGGTTTGAGACTCTGGCATAGACGACGGTAGTTCGAGCAGACTTAACTGTAAACCCTGAGATGTCGTAACGCCTTTTGCCTCCCGGTGTCCGGAAGGCTGGGATTTTCCCTGCTTCTTCCCAACGTCGCAGGGTTCTTTCGTTAACCCCTAAAGTCTTAGCTGCTTCGCTTGGTGAGACGTATTTCTCGGACATGGCATTATTTTTCAACTCCTTCTCTAGTCTAAGGCAATGCCCGGCAATGTCTAGCGAATTTACGAGAATATCCTAGAAGCTGAGAACCCCTCCCCTGTGCATAAGCTGCGGGGATGAAAGCGACTTAAGGGGTTCAGCCCTCTGTATTCTTTGTCTATGCTAATATGGGATAATCTTGACATCAGAGGATGAGAATGGTGGAGGCGGGTAGGGTATATTGACTGCGCCAAGGTTTGATGAAAATCTCTCTGGAGATGAAGTGAAGCGACTTGGTTTTAACCGCTCCGAAAAACCTAGGCATAACTAGGCATTCCTCGATTTTTGCCCCAAGTCGGCGCGTGCAGTCTCAGTCATAAATGACTACGTTGATTTGGTGATGACACCTATAAGTAAACGCCAGCTTGTAGCTCTGTCGAAAACGATTAAGTAATCAGTGAAGAGGTTTATAACTGTAGTGTCGTTTTCCCATCAAGCCATTTCAACATTGACGCGGCAAACATTACTTAGTAATAAGGTTGACAGAAGATGTCAAATTACGTTTTTCTAATTGACTCTCACAAAACACCTCTAAATCCAGTACATCCAGCCCAAGCTCGTAAATTACTGGAGTCGGGAAAAGCTGCTGTATTTAGGCGATATCCTTTCACTTTGATCTTGAAAAGAGTTGTGGAGAATCCCCTGATTCACCCACTCACTCTCAAAATTGACCCCGGTTCAAAGGTTACTGGTATTGCCTTAGTTACTGACAGAAACGAAGCGATTTGGGCGATGGAATTAGAGCATCGAGGTGAAGCAATCAAGTCAGCTTTACTTCAGCGTCGAATCGTACGCCGAGGCAGAAGAAATCGCAAGACTCGTTATCGGCAAGCCAGATTTCTTAACCGCAAGCGCCCCAATGGCTGGTTAGCCCCATCATTACAGCATCGGATTCTCACAACTAGTACTTGGGTGAAACGTATCCAAAAATTTGCTCCTGTTGGTGCAATTGCTCAAGAACTAGTTAAGTTTGATACTCAAGCCCTACAGAATCCAGAAATTCAGGGAACGGAGTATCAACAAGGAACATTATTTGGTTATGAATGCCGCGAATATCTTTTAGCCAAGTGGCAGAGAAAATGTGCTTATTGTGGTGTCAAAGATGTCCCACTAGAAATCGAACATATTCAACCAAAATCAAGAGGAGGTTCTCACCGTATATCTAATCTAAGTTTGGCTTGCCACCAGTGCAATCAACAAAAAGGTGACCAAGACATTAAAGACTTTCTCAAAAATAAGCCACAAGTTTTAAATAGGATATTGAGTCAAGCAAAAACACCCTTAAAAGATGCAGCAGCAGTCAATAGTACTCGTTGGGGATTGTTTAATGTGTTAAAGTCTTTTGGATTACCCCTGACAACGGGGACTGGGGG
>DOIX01000138.1:1536-7876 GCA_003511885.1 Cyanobacteria bacterium UBA11153 | reverse complement strand
AATCTGAGTAACTGCCAACTGTCAACTGTCAACTGTCAACTATCAACTGTTCATTGTCAACTGTCCACTGTCCACTGTCCACTGTCCATTGTCAACTGTCCACTGTCCACTGTCCACTGTCCACTGTCAACTGTCCACTGTCCACTGTCAACTATCAACTGATTTTCGGACATCAAATCAGTACCAGATTTGGCGCAATTCCTAGATTGGGCTTAAAATTCATAAGCTCCAATATCATATTTTTGTCCTAGTGGTCTACTCGATCCGGCATAATCATTAGTAACTTGAGTCAGAGTACTGCCTGCCTCAATTACAGGTGAACCAGATTTTGGCTTGTAGTCGCTGGCTTTATTAGTACCAGGATTGACTAGGAGTGGGTTTGCCGTCACATCTCCCGTACCTGCACCAGGTCCAGCACTGCCACCATACCAGAGATTATTATTAAATTTTAAGGCAGAACTGGCAGTAAACTGGGTCATTTTGACGTTATTCGTCTGATAGAAAATGTTATTGGCAAACTTTGTGTTACTGTGGGCATCGTCATCAATGCGAATTAATCCTATAGTACCTTTATAAAAGGTGTTATTGGCAATGAGTGTATTTTTCATTCCTCCACCTTTGATGTAGTTACCATAGTAGAAACCCCAGCCGCCGCCAATGACAACGTTGTTGATGATTTTGTTACTGTCAAGTTGGTAAGTCCCTGTTTCATTGGCAATCTGAATTCCATTAGCAGGTTGATTGAAGCGGTAAAATGCTGTCTTGTAAGTGGTGTAAACTAGATTTCTCTCTACTGTGGCTTTTGTTGCATTATCCAGATAGATGTTCACGCTGTAATTGTCGTAAACTGTATTCTGAGAAATCAAACCTCCGGAACCTTGAAAACCAATCCCCTCCCCATAGTTTTCGTAGACTTTGTTGTTAATGACTCGAATACTACCGACTCCACTAACATTAATACCTTCAGCCCAGCCACTCGTTACATTTGGAGGAGGGGGATTATTGCGCAGACTGTTATTGTAAACTGTGTTGCCCTGAATCAGAATATCTGTCACCTGATTGAGATCGCTATAACCAGTAAAGATCCCATTACTCTTAAGGTTGTGGACAGTGTTATTGAGGATTTTAATACGATCTCCGCCCCAAACGGCAATTCCCATCCGATCCCCATTACGGACTTCAAATCCCTCGATCGTGATATAATCTCCACCGATATTGAAAATATCTTTGTTATCAGGTAAATTACTACCATCAACGATTACTTTTTCCCCGGGATAGGGCTGAAATTTGATTGGTGCAGATGCAGTGCCATTTTTGCCTATCCAGAGCGTCTGAGTTGGGTAGTAAGTACCTGTCCGAACATATACTATATCGCCAGCTTGCACTTTGCTGATGGCGTAGCTAATTGTGGCAAAGGGACTAGTTTGAGTACCGAGATTGCTGTCGCTGCCATTGGTTGCGACGTAATAGGTTTTGGCTGCGATCGCAATTTTTGCTTGTTGCAGATGAATTGTACCACAGGTACTGAAAGCCAGTATACCTATCAGCCACTGTTTTTTTTGCGTTGGCACTAAAGTTATTGTTTTCTTCAGTAAGGAGTTTGGTTTTATTTTCTCGCTTACTGTCTTGACAAATCCTTGTGTTTTAGCCATGGTTATTCAGCTATCTCCTAAATCTTGACCCCTGACTCCTAATTCCTGTTTGATGTTCCCACTTATCTTGAATTAATTTTTCGATTGTGGAGGTAAGTTGCTGCGATTCTTTTCTCCAGGTAGTTTGACAAATTAATTCGCTTTTGTGAGGAATTAGTTTTATTTAAGATGTAGGAAGAGATTAGGCAATTCATCAAGATTAAATAATAAATGTATAGCTATTTTTCGTTTTATTAACGAAACGTGATTAAGGTTTTTTCCAGAAGGCGGGTTTCTCTATATTTTAATTATGACCAAATATCTGTATCGATAGCTACATAAATTGTTAAATTCTCAGATACCGGACTTCTTCAAGAAGTCGGGTATCTAATTGCTCGTGAATGATTAAAATCTCCGGTAATTGTGGCTCGCCCAACGCCAGTTTAAGTGGAAATCATCTCCTGCCCTGACAAACTTGTAATTTTGTTAATGCTTCTGGATGACTGGCAAAATAATATTGAAGCCAGTCACAACCTCGATGAAGTAATTCTGTCAATCCACCTCCTAAATCTCCGATTTGCCATAATCTGGCAGTAGTATCGGCAGAAGCGGTAGCTAAATATGCTCCATCGGGACTAAAAGTTACTCCTCTTACCCAATCAGAATGCCCGATAAATTGGGCAACTTCTTCTCCTGATAAATCCCATAATCTTGCGGTGCCATCAGCACTAGCAGTGGCTAAATATTCGCTATTTGGACTAAAACTTACACTTAATACTCCACCTTGATGCCCTTTTAATTCAGTTATCCGATTTCCCGCTAAATCCCATAAACCTACAGTGCCATCATCAGAGGCAGTAGCTAAATATTGATTATTTGGACTAAAACAAACTACCCAAATTAATCCCCGATGTCCGATTAATTCGGTAATCGGATTTCCTGCTAAATTCCATAATATGGCACTTCTATCATCAGCAGCAGTAGCGAGGTATTCTCCATTGGGACTAAAATTAACACTAGCTAACTTACCGCGATGCCCTTTAAATTCTACTATTTGTTTTCCCGATAAATCCCACATTTTTGCCGTACCGTCAACAGAAGCCGTCGCTAAATAATTGCCATCGGGACTAAAAGTGACGCTGACAACCCAACCTTGATGTCCTTTAAATTCCCCTATTTGTTTTCCCGATAAATCCCATAATTTGGCTGTACCATCTTCAGAAGATGTAGCCAAATAATTCCCATCGGGACTAAAATTAACACTAGCAACCCAACCTTGATGTCCCTTTAATTCAGCGATGGAATTTCCAGCTAAATCCCATAACCTTGCTGTACCATCATAGGATGAGGTAGCAATATATTTACCATGAGGACTAAAACTGACATTTAATACCCAATTAGTATGTCCTTTAAATACCATTTCTTGTTTTTTAAATAAATCCCATAATCTGGCAGTGCCATCAGCGGAAGCAGTAGCCAGACGCTTCCCATCGGGGCTAAAACTGACACTTACAACCGCACCCTGATGTCCTTTTAATTCAGCTAATTGCTTTCCCGATAAATTCCATAATCTTGCCTTACTATCGGCTGCGGCTGTAGCCAAATATTCGCCATCAGCACTAAAAGTTACATGCCAAACCCAACCTTGATGTCCTAAAAATTGGGCTACTTGTTTTCCAGATAAATCCCACAAACGTGCGGTACTATCAGCAGCAGCAGTGGCAATATATTCTCCATTGGGACTAAAACTTACACTTAAAACCCAACCCCGATGACCAATAAATTCAGCGATTAAATTTCCCGATAAATTCCATAACTTGGCCGTACCATCTTCAGAAGCAGTGGCAATGTATTCGCTATTAGGGCTAAAACTGACACTTAATACCCTACCATGATGACCGACAAATTTTGCGATAGCTTGCGCTGCTGCAAAGCAGTTCGCGAAGCGTGCTGTCTTCGGGATTGCTAAACCTGATAAATCCCATAAAATTGCTGTACCATCTTCTGAAGCAGTAGCAATATATTGTCCATTTGGACTAAAACTAACGCTGCCCACCCAAGCCTGATGCCCGATAAATTGAGTTATTGAATTTCCGGATAAATCCCATAAAATTGCTGTACTATCTTCTGAAGCAGTGGCAATGTATTCTCCATTAGGACTAAAACTAATAGATCTTACTTTACCTTGATGTCCGATTAATTCTACTTCTAAATTTCCTTCTTGATTCCATAAACGTGCTGTGCCGTCTTCTGATGCGGTGGCAATGTATTTTCCGTTGGGGCTAAAGCTGACGCTATTGACTGCTCCTTGATGTCCGGTAAATTGATTTTTTTCTCTAATTTGTTCTAGGATTTTTTGTAATGATAGGTGGTGCTTTGCAGCGGATGGGGTGCTGGATGGGGTAAGGGATGTAATGGGTTTGGCAGCGGATGGGGTGCTGGATGGGGCAGGGGATGGGAAATTTGTTTTATTGGGTTGATTTTCTGTTAATTTTTGCCATGCTTGGGCAACTTCCATGGCTAGTAATAGAGATTCTATTTCTCTTCCTTCTACTTCAAATAGTCTTAGGGCTTTGACATCGTTTCGTTCGATTTGGGTTAGTTTTTTGGTTTGGGTTAGGAGTGCTTCGGCTTGTTGTTTGGCGGCTTTGGCTTCTTCTAGTAGTTGCTCGGCTTTTTGTTTGGCATCGGCTAATATTTTGTTGGCTTCTCGTTGTGCTTCTAATTCTTTTTGTTGGCTGGCGGCGAGGAAGTCATCGTCTTCGACGCTTAAGCTTTTTCCGGTTTTCCAGTCTAGTGCTTCTTGTAAGGCTCTTCCGCGCAATAGTCTGGATTCGTCTTGACGGTTTGAGGTTATCCACGCTGTGAATGATTCTGTGTAGGGGCGTAGGGATGATAGTTCTTTTTCTACCCAATATCGATTGAAAACTTCTTGGTAAATTCGGTTATATATTTTTAGTTTTCCTTGTTGTTTGCACACTAAACCTGTTAGGCGCAATTGGGATTGTTCGGGACTGTCATCGGCGATAATTTCTCCTTTATGTAGTATTTCTTGATAGATTCCTAATAAGCGTCCGGTGTTTTGGGAGTTACTTAAAAGTCGATTTCTGAGGGTTTTTAAGTGTTCGGGTTCGTCTTGGCTTTCCCAATTGTTGATGATGTGGGTTTCGACGAGGTTATCGATGGTTGGTTGTTGGTTTTTGTTTATTTGTTTTTGTTTGTGAGGAAGGGAATGAGGCTGTTGGGTATTGGATTTTTTATTGGTATTTTTTGAATGGTTATAAATGATATGGCATAGTTTTTGGGTGAGGAAGGGTTGTCCGCCTGTCCAATCTAATACGGCTTCGATAATTAGTTCGGGATTGTCTATTTTTTCTGCCAATCCGGGAGTTAATGATAATTTGGCTTCATCGAAAGTAAATCCAGTTAATTCAATGGCTTTACCGATGTTAAATGGGGTGCGCCCTTTATCTTCAATTAAATCTGATGGAGTCGCAACTCCTAATAAACAAAATGTCATTCGTTTATAGTGAGGATGATCCACGCGGCGATTGTAACAACCTCGAATTAAGGCGAAAAAATCATCCGTGGGAAAGTCTAGACTCTTGACGCTATCGATTTCATCAATAAAAATAACAATATTATCCGATAAATGAGTTAACAGGATTTCCTCAATTAACAGACTCAAGCGTTGGACAGGTGGCAAGACTTTGCGATCGCGCCACCAAGTATTAAAATTAACTTCACTAAGGAGATCGAATCCACTCAATAGCTCAAAAGCAATCCCACCATACCAGTTTTCCGGTGTTAGGGCATCGCTGCCAATCAAGGTTAAATCAATGGCAACGCAGTTTATCCCTTCAGCTTGAAGTCGATTCATCATTTGCACCCGCAAGCTAGACTTCCCCATCTGTCGCGAGTTTAAGACATAACAAAATTCCAGAGACTTTAATCCCTCATAAAGTTCTCGATCCGCTTGCCTTACTGTATATGTAGGATGCTGATACTCTAAACTCCCTCCGACTTTATAGTTATAGATTGACATAGTATTGCTGATGGGTGGCTGGTTTTTGGTTATGTCTTATGGCAATGGGAAACAAAGAATTACTATTTTTTAGGAATGGGCACAGGAGCCAAGGCTTGTCTTTGATTGTTTCTTATTATTCTATAGTTATAGCAACCACCACATCAGGAGCGACATCAATAACGTGATGAAGAGAAGCGACAAGCCTTTCCGAGTAAAGGGTTTGATGAAGTTGGCGATAATTGTCAACTGTCCATTGCGATAAGAGCAAAACTACGATGTGAAGAGCAGCACCGCAAGCTATCGCATTATACAGCGCTTCCTACCCCTGCCCTCTCACCTCTCAAATCTTACCTCTCAAATCTTGCCTCTCACCTCTTGCCTCTCATCTCCAGATGATGATATAATCAACCAAGTGTCTGATATGGCTCAGAACGGAAGCAGTAGCTTAAGACTCAGAGCATCAGCAGGACATGCCTCCTTGGCTCAGTGGTAGAGCAACGCACTTGTAATGCGTAGGTCATCGGTTCAAATCCGATAGGAGGCTTACAAAAAAATGCGCAATCTGCTTTACAACAGCGCAAGCTATCGCACCAAATCCTTTGCGAATACCTTTGCGTTAAAAATACAAAAACCGCCACCCAACCTTCCCAAAACAAAAACTTATAGCAAGGGACTAGGGGCT
>DOIX01000138.1:669-1260 GCA_003511885.1 Cyanobacteria bacterium UBA11153 | reverse complement strand
AACCGCCCTGGCAGTTGCTATACAATAAATTTCCCACCCCAGACTTACCCAAACTTTTAAACTCTTCCGGAGTATTGCAATTAAACAAAACTTGGGAATCTTTCACCACCAATTCCTCAACCGGATACTGCGCCAACCACTGCTGAAAAGATTTCCCCCCCTGATTAATAAATCGAATCGCTAGGGGTAAACAGGCGCGGCGGTAAAAACCGCACAGAGGTTCCCAACCTTTTTGATAATTACGGGGTAACAGTGCGATCGCATCTTTGTCAACTTTCGCCAACTGCTTTACCCAACCTTGTACTACTTTAGCCTCCAGTCGAGGTAAATCGCAAGCCAAAACCAGCACCCACTCCGTATCCACATGAATTAATCCTTGACAAAATCCTAACAAAGGACCGTGAGGTTGAGTCGCGCCAGGGACAGTCACTTCTTCAATTGCTTGGCAACCATTGGGTAAAATTTCCTGGTATTTTTCAGGCCAGGGAGTGAGAACATAGACTTTATCCGTACAAACCAGCCCAACCTGACAAATTTTTTGCAGGAGAGGTACTCCATCGATATTGAGTAAAGCTTTATCTCGCCCCATCC
>DOIX01000138.1:0-451 GCA_003511885.1 Cyanobacteria bacterium UBA11153 | reverse complement strand
GCTTTATCTCGCCCCATCCGGGAGCTTAGTCCCCCTGCTAGGATCGTTACTGATAAGGAGTTTGTACCGGATGTAGCGACAACGGAAAGTTCATCAGCAATCTTGAGTCTCCCTCGCCTCACAGCATGTAACATTCTGTCGATGGCGCTTCTTTGCTCTGAATCCAACTGCTCTGCTAACAAAGCTGCCATCAATCCATATCTATCAGCTTTGGTGATGTATCCGGAACTGGTAGCTTGAGCGAATAGCTCAGATAAAGCGCCGGGGAGGAGAATTGGACACTGCATAACAACGGGCTTCTGAACTCACTGCCATTAATATTTCTTAAAATTGCACTTTTGACCGTGATAAGTCTCTATCGTATTAAGTGATTTGGATCGTTGAGTGGGGTGTGGGGTGTGGGAGTGGGGGGAGAATTCAAACTATAACAAGGGGCTAGGGGCTGGGGGCT
>DOIX01000273.1:94231-100513 GCA_003511885.1 Cyanobacteria bacterium UBA11153 | reverse complement strand
CTTATACAGCAAGCCCTAAATAACGGTTTATTGTAACGCCGGAGAGCAACTCAGGTTGAAGTGGGAGATGTCAGTCCCAGTAGTTGAGCTAAAATTGGCAAGACTGTATCGGCACGATGAGGTGCGGTATCGTTAGAGAGGCGATCGCAATCCCTATCTGTTTCTACTATCTTACCAACTTGGGTAAGATCTCCCCGTTTTACCTGTGCCCCTATTTGACGTTTTTCCCCGAGAGAGAAAGTGGCAAAAGTGCGGCGCAAGAGGGGTAATAAGGTAATGAAAGTATCCCCCTTTAACTGAGTCACCCAGTTATCTAAAACTTGCCAGAGTTTGGCATCGTGAATTAACAATAATCCACTTCCGGTTAAAAATCCTTCTATCCAAGCTCCAGATTGAGCAGGTTGGTTAGCCAGAGAAAGTGCTAATCCCATCCGGCGCGATACTTCCTCTGTATTCCAAATATTGCCATCCAGCAATAACCGACAACTATAACCCGATAATAACCCGTGAATTATCGGTATATTCGCTAATTGGGTTAGTGTCTTGTGCCAAGCTGTTTTATAGTCTGGATTTGAGAGGAGAGAGATGGCACTATTGACTTGATGACATAGCTGATAGATTTTAGTGGCAGCATCATCATCAAGTGAATAACAACATCCCGGCAAACCGATACATATTCTTGCCACTAAACCATCTACGACATGACGAATAATATTACGATCCTGATGGCGAACATTCCCGTAACGGAGGATATTAGCCAAAGGAGGTAAAGCTCCCATTAAATGAGCCACATCGCTAGTAACTGCCACCTTATTTTGCAAGGGATTCATCAGATAAGCAACTGCATCAGGTAAATCAGCCAATAATACTAGATTCAATAAACGAGTTAATCCAGGTAATTCTGATATCCCATCTGATAAATTACAACTCAAGGCAGTTGCCGCATCAACAATCGTGTTACCCCAAATTCCCGCTTCAATTAATTTAACCGCAAATTCCGGTTGCCACCGCACCCGCCATTTTTCTTTAAAAGTTCCCTGTCCAGTTGTTTTCTGAGATAAAATACCCCAAGGAATAGCCAGTAAATTGAGACGGTGGAGTAATTGCGATCGCGCTAAATCGTTTTCTTTGCGCAAATCTAGCTCATATACCTTCTCAGTCGCTTCCGCTGGCATTCGCAGTCGTTTTTGTAGCCGCTGCAAATCTTGCTGTAAGGGAACCATCGGGGTTTCATCCGGTACTGCCCCTAACCTTTCCCCGACAATCAGTTTATCGCGAATCAAACCCATGGGGATATCGCTACCAAAGCACAAGACGGTTTGGGTAGCCTCATTTAATTCTGGCAAACCGGGCAGAGTGCGATCGCGCAATCCTGCCAAAGATTCTGCTAATCTTACCGCATCAATTAAATTCGCTGGAGAGGCATCTAATCCTTCCTCCCGCAATAACTGTGCTACTTTAATCATCCAGCGGATAACTAAATCTGAGTGGGAAGTGGGGCATGAGTTTTGAAGATTTTGTCGGGGCTGGTTTAGGGCAAAAACTTCGCCACCCATCGATAATTTATCTTCAAAATCTGCCCCATCCCGATTTTCTACTTTGGAGTGCCATAAATGATCGTACCAACCAGGAGATTTGATTCCTGCACCATAACCACTTTGATAGGAAAGCCTGCTATATGTCCAAGGTATCCAGGTAACTTCTACCTTTATTTTTGGCATTCCTTTGAGGAGGGTATTATCTTCCTGGGGAGTCGGCAATGGCATAGATGATACCGATGTGGATAATGGGGAATGTAAAGAATATTCTGGCCTTTTTTCTTGGGCTTTTTCTCTATTTGAGGATTTTGACTTTTGATTTTTAACTTCTGCTAATACAGGGGCGTGCCAAGCGCCACAAACAACAGCAATTTTCTCAAATCCTTCTTTCTGGGCAGTACGAATTATTTTGCGCATATAGGCTTCCCGTTTGGCTTCGATGGGATCTGCTAAAGGGGGTATTTCCTGACGCAAAACTGTCATTGCTTCTAAAATTGCTGTAAATAAATCGGTGCTATCTTGACGCTGTTCAATAACATCTTCCCACCAGCTTTCTCCATCAGGATACCCCGCTGCTTTACCCAACCAACCTAAAGGATCGAATTGAATTTCTTGAGTATAAATTTGAGAGGGAGAAGTTGAGATTAAATTAGGATCCTCTGGAATATCTGCTGTTAAAGCTGTCAATCCAAACTGATGAGTTTGGGGTAAATCCATAAAACGGACTGCCACACCATGAGTTAACCCATATTGAAGAGCCTGCCACTCTGGAGAAAATACCGCAAAGGGGTAATAAACTGCTTGGCGAGGTAAATCCGATCTATAAACGATCAAAGCAACAGGTGGCTTCATCTCCGGATGGACTAGTAACGGCAATACACCATCTCCATCCGGTGGTCCTTCGACTAAGATGGCATCAGGTTGCAGAGTTTCTAGTGCTTGAAGGAGGGCATATCCGGAACCCGGACCATGGTGTCTAATGCCGAAGATGTGGATGCTCATGGTTTTGATTAAGTTTAGAGTACCAATTTCCCGATGCCTCTTGTCCGGATCCGCAATGATTTTCCCAACAACTCAGCCCCAGGAAACTGACTAACCCAGCATCAGGAGAAGGTAAGCTAAAAATTTACCAAAAATTTACAACTTGGTGCTATTGTTCCACTCCCTCCACCTCAAGCATAAGGCAGGCTAAAAATTTACCAAAAATTTACAACTTTGTGTTAGGAGTCCATCCCCTCCACCTTAAGCATGAGGCGATCTAAAAATTTACCAAAAATTTACAACTTAGTGTTATTCTTCCATATCCTCCGGGTTATCTAGAGTTTGACGGACTCTATAATAAATGGCTTGGACTCCAGGACCAAAGACAATCTTTTCTTCATTTTCCAAGTCATAGCTATGGACTTTTTTCCCATTAATCATTAAGCCATTGGCACTCACCCTCCCTTCGAGAGTCCCGTCTACAATTCGATAGGAGTCTGTTTCATCTTCATGATGGACGCGAACCAAGGTAGCATGATGGCGGGAGACAAACAGGGAGTACAATCGGATATCGCAATCCCGTTCTCGTCCGATGGAATAGATATCGCCATCGAGGACAAACCGATGCTGTCCCCGTTCATCTTTAACAATCAATACATGACCCTCAGTTAATTCCGACAAGTTGGCATTTTCAGAGTCCAAGGGTGGGAGGCTATCTGGGGATTGATAATCTGGGGAGGGATCTAGTGGGAGCATCTCAAGTTTCATAGATTCTGATTGGTAGGTGCTAAAGACTTCAGCCTTATTTAATATTAGCCGCTTCTAAAAACTCAGACAAACCTACAAAGTGGCAAATTGAGCCATGTCTCAGTCAATCGATTCTTCTGGCGATAGAAATGCCAAGTTTTAGCAGTTAGTTAACTCTAACTGTTTTATCCTACTTCTTTGCAAGCGCGATAGAGGTCTTTCCATCCCTCTCTTTCTTTGACCACTGTCTCTAGATATTCTTGCCAAACTAGTTTATCTTGGATGGGGTCTTTGACTACCACACCAACTAGTCCGGAGGCGATATCGGTACAAGAGAGTCGTCCATTCCCGAAATGAGCAGCTAGTGCCAAGCCACTATTTACTACTGAAATTGCTTCAGCAGTGCTAAGAGTACTAGTGGGAGATTTGAGTTTGGTTTTGCCATCTTCAGTGATACCGTTGCGAAGTTCCCGGAAGATGGTGACAATGCGGCGGACTTCTGCTAGGGCTGGGGGTTCGGCTGGTAATTCCAAAGCATATCCTAAGCTTGCCACTCGACGCTGTACGATGTCTACTTCTTCTGTTGCAGTTTTGGGTAAAGGGAGGATGACGGTATTAAAGCGGCGTTTGAGGGCGCTAGAGAGATCGTTTACTCCTTTATCGCGATCGTTTGCGGTAGCAATTAAGTTGAATCCTTTGATGGCTTGGACTTGTTCTCCTAATTCAGGAATAGGTAACATTTTTTCGGAAAGGATGGTAATTAGAGTGTCTTGGATATCAGGAGGAATGCGGGTTAATTCTTCTAAACGAACAATTTTTCCCTCGGTCATTCCCCGCATTACTGGACTAGAAACTAGAGCATTTATTGATGGCCCTTCTGCTAAAAGTTGGGCATAATTCCAGCCATAGCGAATAGATTCTTCGCTGGTTCCTGCTGTGCCTTGAATTAATAAAGTAGATTCACCAGAAATTGCTGCTGCTAAATGTTCGGAAACCCAAGATTTGGCTGTACCGGGAAGCCCAAGGAGTAGTAAGGCTCTGTCTGTGGTAAGGGTGGCAACGGCAATTTCGATTAATCTGCGATCGCCGATATACTTGGGTGCGATCGCAAATCCGTTTTCTAGCGTACCTCCTAAGAGGTAAGTTGTCACAGCCCAAGGGGATAGTTTCCAATTCCCTGGGCGCTGGCGCTGGTCAATTTTTGCCAATTCCTCTAATTCTTGACTATACTGTTGTTCTGCTTGTTCCCGGAGTTTTGAGTTTTGAGTCTTAATTTTTGAGTTTTGAGTTTCCGATTTTACCTTATTCATCATTTTTATCCTGTTGTTTTAACTGCTCAATTTAACACTTTTGATGTTTGAGGGAATCTCAAAAAAAATGGATTCCTAATATCGCAACTCTTTCATCATTTCTACCCGGAAATTTAACAATGCCATAAAGTCATCAATTGCTTCTATCCAAAAAGATGCCCAACTTGCATTCTTTGGTACTATTTTAGGTATGATAACAGATATGACTGGAACTAGGGAGAGGGGAATATAGCAGGCAAAATCTTGAAAAGCAGATCGCAATGTCCAGTCGTAGGGATTTGTAGTACGCTTCAGGTGATATGCCAAAGTATCGATTAGAGCCATAGTAAATTCATGACTCCAAGGATAGCGGTAATGACGGAGGAGGGAGAAAGCTGAGTTTTGGGTATCAAATATTGTTTTATTTTCCTGTAAAAATTTGATAAAAAAGGTATCCTGTCGTTGAGGTGGCAAGGCATTAATTAATCCTTGGATCGATTGATTATGATTGACTAAATAACCATTAAAATTATGGTGCATTGACAGCAACACTTCTGCCCATTCAGGATTTTTTTGTCTTAATGCGGCAACCACCCAGCCATCTACTAGTGTTCTATCCCACTCGCTACGTTTGGCTGCTTGGATCCATTCAATTGGGGAAATATCATTAATTTGTGACCACAGGGAGAGTGGTGTTGCCGCTACAATTTGCAAAATTTGCCAAGCTTTTTTGCCCAATAATTTGGGAGAATTTTTGCTATCAATTCCATCTCTGAGCATTCCTTCATCGCTGCCATGAGAAAGGTTGAAATCGAGATGGAGACGATGGCGATTTTGCTTGATAATTAAGGCGGAAGTAACTCGCGTAGCCATCCGCTGACATAAACGCGATTCTGGTAAATGGGCTAATAATTCCGCCGCTTTTTGTCGTACTTCTGGAGATTTGTCATCCAGTGCTGCTTCTAAAAATGGCTCGTCATCTTTATTCAATCCTGTCGGGGATATTTGGAGAAAGCCTAACTTTTCTTCAGATTTTTCTTCTGCCCAAATTTTGATGAGTTTTTCCCGTGCCGCCGCTGGATTTTCGGTACGGATTTGCTGAAATAACAGTTGGCGTGCCGCATTACTACCTGTTTGCCAAGTTATCTCAATATCTTCACCTACTACATAATCCCATTGAGGATTTTGGGCTGCTAACCAGCGTCCCCGCTTACCTAAAACTGGCATAATTGCTAGTCGCAGGTGGGGTGAAGTACGCCCTAATTCTAATAATTCTGGTAAGGAATAAGCTGGTACTTGTTTTTTGGCGGCGGCGGCAGTAGTTAACCATTCCGATAATAAAAGTAATCTTTCTTTAAGAAAGATTACTTTTAGATATTCAGCCGCTAGTGGACTACAGATTGAAAGATCGCAATTTTGAGAGGGTGTGGGGAGAGTTTGGTTATCTATTACAGATATTTGTTCTGCTTTTTGATAGAGAGAAATAATCGCAGCAGCACTGAGTAATGTGCCTTCTGGATCCCTATAATTTAGTTGGGAAAGGAGTTGACTAAGTTGGTTGGTTGGCGGTATTGGAGTGAGGGTTTTTCTTTCTGTACCAACTAATGCTGTGGTGAGAATATCTTGCCAAATGTTCATGTTTTTTAAGGGTAGTGGAAAATGGGGATTAGCATATACAGCTAGGGGCTAGAGCAGAAAGCAGTAAAATCAAGGGTTTGAGGAATTGA
>DOIX01000273.1:92562-94028 GCA_003511885.1 Cyanobacteria bacterium UBA11153 | reverse complement strand
AGGAATTGAGAATGTCTTAACCGCCCTGGCAGTTGTTATAGCAGATTATTTGATTCGGAAATAATTTTAAAACTTGATGAAACACTCTTCTGCTAAAGTGCTTAAAGGTAAAAAGCAATGACTATTCCATTCTCCAAATATATTGATAGGATTGCCACCGCTGATGGCTAATAGCTCCCAGAATCTATCGAAGTTTGGGGCTATTGGTAATATATGGTTTTGAGAGTCTCGCAATACCCAACCATTTTGATATTTTTGAGGAATAACGGCTTGTAATGCGATGGGAAATCTTTCAATCCATGGTTGGCAAGATAAGGCTTTAGTATATTCAGAAAGGGCAGCAGTAATTGTCTTATCTCCGGGGATATGAGAGAAAGGTGTGAGTGGGGAATGATGTTGTTTGATGATGGCGCGAAGGGGATAGCCACTCTGAAAAAAAACTAACTCTCCATCGAAACAAGTGCCTGGAAAAAGATTGGTTTCTAGGGGTTTGCTGATGTGGGTTGAATTGGAAATTAGGGCATATTTTTGACTTTCAGATCCCCATAACCAAGTGGTAGCCTCCACCAAATCTTTTTCGCCCTTAATTTCTTCGATTCGCTGTCCTAAAATTAGCCAGGAATCTCGTAAACTGATACCATTACCTAATTGTTTGTCAAATTCCCAGTCAATCCTAGTTAAAATATCGGCTTGGCTTCCAGGTGCAAGAGTGTTCCGACGTGTAAATCCTTCTAATAATAGGTGTAGCATTCCCAATCGCTTTAATAATTCCTCTGTCCAACCAATATCTGCGCGATCTATATTACTAATAATCCGAATTTGACGTGCTAATAGTCGTGCCTGATTATCAACCATTCTCGCTGCGGTTGTCTCCCAAAAACTCCGATCTTTTTCTGATAACCTTGCTAATCCAACTCGCACTAAATCCCGCAACCAAAAGTCTAATTCTTCTGTGGCAGCGGTAACATTTTTTTCCCGTTTGGCGGCGCGTTTAGCTTGAGCAAGGGGATCGACAATTGTTTCTGATTCTGTTTTCTTTGCCTGTTTTTGACGGCAAGATTCGAGCCAGTCTTCCACCCAGTCTGGGGGTTGGTTATGAGAAAAGAGATGCGGATTTTTTACTAAAATTAAATATAAAGCTAAAATATGTTGACAAGGTAATTTTTTACTATTACAGGTACATTGCCAAGCTGTTATTTTTAAGTCAATTTGGGTTTGGTAATGCTGTTTTTCGGTGACGTGGCAGTTTCCCCAGGCTACTCGATTGTTAGTTCCTATTTCCTGCCATTTCTGTGATGTGGCCAAGTCTATAGCATCTTTAAGTAAGGTAGTATCTGGTGCTAATGCTAAAATTTGTTCTGGTTTCCAGGAGATAAGCATTTTATTGTATTAATTTAATGCTATAGCAATCCTAAATCATTTGTGGCAATTTTGAAAAGTGCGATCCTTGCTCTGACTGGGTTTCA
>DOIX01000273.1:48916-92367 GCA_003511885.1 Cyanobacteria bacterium UBA11153 | reverse complement strand
TGCGATCCTTGCTCTGACTGGGTTTCAAGCCGCGCACTTGTTACAACTCATTTAGGATTGCTATATATTTTCCCCCCTTAATAAGGGGGGCTAGGGGGGGGTAGGAGTTAAGATTACTAAAAAAACCGAATCTTAGAGAAACTATTTATTCTGAAACTTCAGGATTTTTCTGACAATAAAGCCGATCGCAATAGATAGCCCATGCGGCACCGCATAAACCATTAAGGGAACCTCTAATTAGAGCCGAAACGCCCCAGCCTATTGGCCCCAACCAATTAGTAATTTCTCGAACTATTAAGGAACTACCTTGGACGACTATATAAGCTGTTCCGGCGGCAGCGACAACAATTAATCCCAAATCTTTGAGCATTTCTAGAAGTTCTTTTTCCGATAATTCTTCTTCAAAATAGGTTTTCCAGATTTGGGTATACATCAGGATATCAGATGCGGTTAAAATTACCTGTTTGGCAATTTCGCCGCCAGGAGTGGGCGCTGCGGTAATTGTACTGCTACCTGCTGCATAACTTGCGATCGCCCAAATTGTGTCTAATCTCTTTTTTCCTATATTACTCATGTTTTTGTTGTTGGTTGTTGGTTGTTGGTTGTTGGTTATCCAGTGCTATCTTTACCGATTCCCTATTCCCCATTATGATATCAATTTCTGGTTTCACTGGTAAGTTTCAGAGGAGGTAGGTAAACAGCGGTATAGCTTTGTATTATAGCCATCTACTCCTGTTGTGTATTGGGAGGGATCTTCAGAAAAACAGTGAGGTAGATCCTCGGCTGGGGCTTTAAAATTGACTAGCCATAAGTCTAGGGGGCGGGGTAGTTGGGTGAGAATTTGTTCGAGTGCGATTGCAGCAGTGCAGGTTTTTCCTGGTGCTGTTACACATTCTTCTTCTGTTTGATGGGCGAGGACAAATTTAACTTCTGAATTAATTGGTGCTTTATCGTTCTTTATTTTATCATTTAATTCCCAAGCGATTCCCATCATTTCACCTGTCTGGACGAGTGTATTGTGAGTTGTGGCAATAACAATGGGATGAGGTGATACTTTTTGGATGGCTGGAACTAAAAGATCGGGACGATAGTATTTCTGATATCCCAGATTGCTCACTACAGTTAGACAACTCAATAAACCCATTAACCAAATTATCACTATGGCACGTTTGCCCTTATTTTGGAAATTTAGTTTTGGTTTTTCCTGACTAATGGTGGGTAAAGCGAGGTAAGATTTGCCTGAATCAGATGGAATAGCTTTAGAAGTATTCCAGTGGACTGAAAGCGATGCTGCTACTAATACAATTACGGCGGGAAAGTATACGAAATTATATCTTGCTCCTCTCGTGATGTCCGTACCTAAAATGTAGCTAATTCCAAAAAATAGTGCGATCGCACCTAAAACAAAAACTGCTAAAACCTCTGTGGCTAAACGGTTTTCCGGTATCTTTAACTGACTTTTCATACCGCGATATAAAATTGGTGCTGCCCAGATAAAAAATCCGAGCATTATTACCCCAGAGAGGATCGTAACTAATAGAGATGACGCTTCCACAGGGAGGAGAGATATCATCGTAATCCAAGCTGCGAGTGCCTGAAACACTGGACTAATCCATCCTAATAAAGTGCGATCGCCTTTGGCTATCCATTCCGTCATCTGAGGATCGTAACCTCCCTGCAAAACTGGTATCCAGACTAAACAACCGACTAATGTTCCGGCAATAACTGCGCTAATTCTTAGCCAGGAAGTGGGGAATGGAGAGTGAGGAATGGGAGAGGAGGGAGGATCGGAAAAATCTTGGGCTATTCTGAGTGCTTTTTCTTGCTTATTTACTCTAAATTCTAACAACCAAAATCCGATCATTACTATGGCTTCGGCACAGAGAGTAAGACTGAAAAAATAGTGAGTAGCGATACCAAAGCTATTAATAATTACCCAGGATATAACCAACCAAATTGGCAAGATAGTCCGGCGTTTGAGATGCCCCATAGTAACTACTAAGCAGCCAAGAGAAGCAATAACCCAAAGAATGGCTAAAGTATAATGACGAGTTTCTTGTGCCAAATAAATACTATAGGGAGAAACCGCCATCATCGCTCCTGCAAGTTGGGCAACTAATCGAGAACGAAATGCCAACCAACCCAATCCATAAACAGCAGGAATCGATGCCACACCAAACAAAGCAGGTAGGGATCGCGCCGCCCAAAGTGAAATATATTCCCCAGAGTTAGGAAATAGTCCTAGCCACCAGTGAAGCAAGACAAAATAGAGAGGCGGATGGTGATCTTCTGTGAAGAGATGGTGCAAAACTTCCCCAACTCCAACTCCCGATTTAGCTTCTAGAGGTTGGAGGAGAGTATCGATAGAAATTGCTTGGTTTATGGGCAGAGTTTTAAAACTATTACCCAGACTAAATACCATGGTAGCAAATTCATCTGTCCAGGGTGACTTTCCCGTTAAGTTAGTGAAGCGTAAAGCCGTCCCAATGCCAATCCATAGCAATAGTAGGAGGAGATGGAAAACTTTTTTCGTCATAAATAGTTGGTTGTTGCAGATTGATTGTTTATTTTTGGTCATAAAGCTAGGGGCTAGGGGCTAGGGACTAGGGGCTAGAGAAGAAAGTAAGAAAATCAATGGTTTGCTGGAATTGAGAATATCTTAACTGCCGTAGGGTTGTGATAAATCAAAGCAAATCTACTTAATTTTTAGCCATACTTGTCTCTCTGTAAGCTTCTTCGACAACCACTGTGGGATTGTCCAGATTGATAAGCTGCTGCTCATTTAAACTGTATATTTTCCATTACTGTATTTTTTCCTAAATGGAAAAAATCGCTCAAACCCTCTCCCCTCCTCTCAAAACAGACAAATTAAAAGCGTAGCAGCTTAAGAGGGGTTTGTCAGATTGATGCAAGAGATCTAATTTAACTGTAAATTGTGAAAATTTTTACCTCTGCCCGCTGCCGGGATTGAGAATCAGTAAAAGAGACAGCCCAATTGATGAAGTTTTGCGATCGCCACCCAGTCAGGCTGGACTTTTGCCTCTACAATTGAAGGAGACTTCGCTATTAATGGTGAGAGGTATCAATGAGTTCCCACCGACGGCTCCAGAAAAAAAACTCAAGGCAATCCCCACTACCAACAAGCAAAGATATCTTCACTCCTCGCCCCTTTGACAGCGGTCGTCCAGCTAGGGACGGGAGATTGCCTGAAACCAATATATTACAGAGTCGTCCATTTGCACCCAGAGTACAGAAATCCACACCAGCACAACCGAATTCAGTTGAGCAAGTAGAAGCAACACAACAATTTGGTTACAAAGCATTATCTCTTCACCCCTTTGCACCTTCCGAGCAACTCCAGTCAGATAGCAAAGAAGAAGCCGCCCTCGAAATAGGGGAAGAGGAGTCGGGATGGGGATTAGAGGCTTCATCACAACAGCCGACGGCAGTATCGCCCCAAGAAGAGACAATTCAGCGGTTGTGCGACGAGTGCGCAGCCGAGGAGAAAGAGGAAACAGAAGAGGAAAAAGCAACAGAAACAATTCAGGCTAAAGTCGAAGAAGGTATTGAGCAAGCAAAAGGTAGCGGAGAATCTCTCGATTTATCTGTACGTCAGCCAATGGAGTCAGCATTTGGCGCTGACTTCAGTGGAGTAAAGATTCATACAGATAGTACTTCAGACAAGCTGAATAAATCGATACAGGCTAAGGCATTTACGACAGGTAAAGATATTTTCTTTAAAGCAGGAGAATATCAGCCACATAATCGGGAAGGAAAGGAATTAATTGCCCATGAATTAATCCATGTTGTCCAGCAAACCGGGGCAATTCAGCCGAAATCGATTGGAAAAATAACGAAAAAGGATAATAAATTACAAGCCAAAGAAATTTCTGCCACAGAAAAACAGGTAATTCAAAGAAAAGCAAATCCCCAAGCAGCAACTCCATCTCCTCATGCTAAGGGTGGAGGCACTGCTTCTCCAGAAAACGACGCGGGTTTCCAAGGAGTTACCAATCGGATTAAACAGGTTGCCCAAAAAGAGAAAACCCATCCACCAGCAACCACAAAGTCAACCGAAGCACAAGCAGCCGCAGTACCCCCAAGTAACGAAGTTACCAGCAAAGCCCAAAACCGCCAGGTTGAAGAAATGAATCAGCAGCAACCTGGAAAATTTAACGCCGCAGCATTTAAGGCGGCGTTGATGGAAAAAATTGCTGCGATTACGCCCCAAACTCTAGAAGAAGCCGATAATTTCAAAAATAATAATAAAATTGAATCGGTGAAGGGAGACTTATCATCTCAGGTTTCTCAGGAGAAAAAACAAGCTGCCAATCCCATTGAAGATAAAGCAAAAGAAGCCCCCAATCCTAGCGGTATTCCTGCCAAACCAGTCACGCCCCTCCCACCAAATCAATTAGGTGCGCCAACTCCTGATATTGGTGCATCTAATGCAGCGCCAAAACCCAAATCAGAAGCAGAAGTATCCCTCAAAGAGGGCAGTCAATCTCTCGACAAACAGATGACTGATGCCAAGGTGACAGAAGAACAATTGGCAAAGTCAAATGAACCACAATTCCAAGGGGCATTGGATGCGAAAAAGACAGCCCAAACTCAAGCAAATACCGCACCACCAATCTATCGCCAAGAAGAAAAAGCTACCCTAACTAAGGCAGGGGGAGAAGCACAAATAGCTGCCCAAACCCAGTTGCAAGGAATGCACGGGGAACACGCTCAGATATTAGCCCAAGTGCTTGGTACTCAAGGAAAAACCAAGGGGCAAGATGAACAAAAACGGGCGGAAGTTGCTAACCATATTCAAGGTATTTATAATAGTACTAAGCAAAATGTAGAAAAAAGTCTCGGCGATTTAGATAAAGAGGTAAATCAAGAATTTGACCAAGGTACTGCTGCTGCTAAGACAGAGTTTGAGAATTATGTTAAGCAGCGAATGGATACTTATAAGGAAGAGCGCTATAGTGGCGTAATTGGTGCAGGTAAATGGGTTAAAGACAAATTATTTGGAATGCCCAGCGAGGTAAACGTTTTCTATCAAGAAGGCAAGAAACAGTACCTCGCTAGTATGGGGAAAACTATCGATAAAATTGCTAATTTGGTTGCTACAAAACTAAATACAGCCAAGTCAGAAATTGCGAAAGGTAAACAAGATATTCAAAAGTATGTTGCCAGTCTACCTCAAGACTTACGGCAAGTAGGGCAAGAAGCAGCACAGAATATTCAAGGGCAATTTGATGAATTAGAGCAAAGTGTTGATAACAAACAAAATGAATTAGTTGATTCCCTCGCCCAGAAATATAACGATAATCTCCAAGCGATTGATGCCAAGATAGAGGAAATGAAGGCAGAAAATCGCGGCTTGGTGGATAAAGCAACAGATGCAATAGCAGGGACGATCAAAACCATCATGCAATTGAAAGATATGCTGATGGGTGTCTTGGCAAAAGCAGCAAGTGCCGTTGAAAAGATTATTTTAGATCCGATTGGTTTCCTGGGAAATTTGGTTAGTGGAATTAGGCAAGGTTTCGATAACTTTGTCGGTAATATTATCACCCATCTCCAAACAGGTTTAATGGGTTGGCTGACAGGCGCAATGGGAGCGTTAGGACTGCAATTACCCGATGATATATTCAGTCTCCAAGGTATCTTCAGTTTGGTGACACAGATACTAGGGACAACCTGGAATTATATCCGGATGAAAGCGGTGAAAATGTTCGGCGAACCCATAGTCAAGGGGATGGAAAAAACCGTCGAGATATTCCAGATTATCGCCAATAAAGGACCGATGGGATTATGGGAACACGTCCAAGAACATTTCAATGATTTAAAAGAGACGGTAATAGAAGAAATTAAAGGAATGCTGATTACCCAGGTAATTACCGCTGGGGTGAAATGGATAATTGGCTTATTGAATCCCGCTTCAGCATTTGTCAAAGCAGCGATGGCAATTTATGACATCGTAATGTTCTTTATTAACCAGGGTAGTCAGGTAGTAGAATTAGTGAGTGCAGTTACAGATGCAGTAGTTGCGATCGCATCTGGTGCTGTTGGTGGTGCAGCGAAGTTGGTGGAAAATGCGTTGGCGAAGTCGTTACCTGTGGTAATTGGTTTCTTAGCTTCGTTACTGGGTATTGGTGACTTGGCGAAGAAAGTGCAGGGTATTGTTGGGAAGATTCGTCAGCGGATTGATTTGGCGATTGATAAGGTGCTTCAGAAGGCTAAGAGTTTGTTTAAGGGGAAGAAGGGTAAGGGGAATGAGGAGAAAGAAGGTAAGGAAGGTGAATCTGATGAGCGGAGTAAAGAGGAGAAGGAAGCTGATCTGAATAAAGCTGTAGGTGACGCGGATAAAATAATGCAGGAAGAAGACGCTACGCCCGATAGTGTTAAAAAACGATTGCCTATTATTAAATCAAAGTACAGATTAACCTCGCTAGAACTGGTTAAAGATACTGATACTGAGTACCATATAGAAGCTAAGATTAATCCAGAAAAAGATGGACAAAAACATAAGTTAGGCAAAGCAAAAGGCGGGTCTTTTAATCTGGCTCCTGGGGGATTCCAAGCTCATGAAGGTGATATACTATCATCAGAGGGTGATGGTAAGCAGGTGCATTTATTAACAAAACATGGTAAAGATGTTATTTCAGTATATTTGAAAGAGCGTCTTGAAGAACCGCTGAAAGTATTTCGCCAGGAACGTGCTAAACGAGAGCAGCTTTATAAGGATCAAATCCAAAATATACGTTCTACAATTAAAAAATTATGGTCAGAAACTACAAATGCCAAACCAGATAAGGTAGAAAAAATTATTAACAGAATTCAAGGAGAAAATGGACTTGATGCACAGATACAAAACATACAAGCTAAACTTCAATGGCTCGTAAATATTAAGGAAAATAATAAAGAAGCTATTGAACACGCCTTAAATGTCGAATGGCGTTTAAACATCACTTTTCGAGCCACAAAATTTTATAATCAGAAGATTATGGAAAAGGCAGTGATGGAAGCATTAAAAAACAATCAACAGAAAATAGATGAAGGGTTTACAGATGAGCAAGGAAATAGTAAAGATGTAGGTGCTACCCTACGTCCACCAATAAAACATAAGCTGCCTCAAAATATAGGTGTGGGATATGAACTGAATTCAAACATGGAAGCAGTCGAGATAGGTCCTCTAACGCAAGTTGTGGTAATTATAGTCATTTCAGACGCTAAAAAGCGTCTTTACAAAGTAGAGACTGCTTATCCGGAACCTTAGAAACATAGATATGATTAAAAATATGATTGATCGCAATAATGACCTAGAAATCGTTAGTGAATTTCTGATCCGATTTTATCATCAAGAACCTAATTATCTTGATGCTACTATCAGAGCATTACAAGTACTGAGAGAGCGTTATCAATACAACTGGGAATTAGCAAATGCTTTCAGAAATATCCTTGAAAATACATTACCTACTGATACATTAAAGCAGCTTGTACTACTCAGTGCAAATCGTTACGTGCAAAACGATCTAGAAGCCAAAGAAGTACTCAAAAAAATATATGATGATAATGTTCTTGACACAGCAATTAATTTAGATGAATTTAGGGATTGACCTATTAAAAATGAATAAAACTTAACCAAGTAATTTACTAAGAGATTAAATCTTTCCAAAGCACAATTCAACCCGAAAGACAGGTTTGGATTGATACAGATTTTGATGGGATAGGAATTGATTTGGAAGATTGGAGTGATGAGATAGAATGGGATAATGCTGTGGCAAGGATTGCAGTAGAATCTCCTGAAGAAGCTATCGAAATAGTCAAAATCTGGCTGTCTGGTGGTAACTTGGATAACTACGCTAATGTAAACAAAGACTATGAAAGGGTTTTTAAAAGAAGTGCGATAACGCTCCCAACATCATAGTTTGGGCAAATTAACACTTCCACAACTCCGGGCTACGCGATCGCAACTAAAGCCAGCAAATCGCTGCTATAATTAATTAAGATGATTACTGGGTACAGCTAAAAAATGCCAGTCTCTGTAAAGATATGACAAATGCCACCTACGATGAAATTTTGGGTCTACCGTACTTAGTGTGCTAAAATATTAGTTTAATTAGTCAACAAGCCAATTATGCCTGAACTTGCTGAAAAAAAGGCTATTTTTAACTTATAAATCGATCAAAAAACCTTGTCTAGCAAGGGTTGTGGTTATTTTTGTTATAAATTAGCACACTAAGTACGGTAGACCCAATTTTCGATGCTTTATGAAAATCTTGCTTAAACCACCAAGCTAAATCTTCCTTAAACCTAGAACTAAAACCAGGAGTGCGATTGATAATAACAGGCTTAATCTCGTCTGATTCACCTTTCTTATTTTTCTTCTTACTCAATCCCCAACTCCTCCTGAAGTTGTTCAATCGTTTGAGGTCTAATTTTCCCAGTTTTTGACTCATCGATTGCATCCAGCAATCTACGTGCATTTGCCGGAGAGCGCAACAGATAAACTGTCTCAACCAAACTCCTCAAATCGGACTCGGCAATCAAGGCTACATTCTCCCCTTCCCGACGATTAATGATATAAACATGATGATTTTTGACAATCTCATCTAACAACTTAAAAAGGTCATTTCGGGCATCCTTTGGAGACGTAATTTCGTAGTCAAACATTGGTGTGCGGACATATTGATGTATATTTATTATAGATGAAAAATATAGAGAATGAGATATATGACTACAAAAACCGATAATTATCAACTAAACAGCGAGTTAATCCTACACGACTCCAGCCAAACTCCCCTAACTCTCCCAACCAGCACCCTATCCCTAACCCAAGAAAACGACCAAATTATTGACTGTCGTCTCACCTTTCACGTTAATCTAGAAGTTTACCAACGCATCGACACTAACGCCTTATTCAATCTTAAGCGCGAAATACGTGGTTTACTCTCTGCTGGCAAATTCAAACCCTCCCCCGACATCCAAATAGAAGCTATTCTTAAACCCGATTTACTTCCTCTCCTATTAGAAAATGCTACTAACGCTTCCGAAGCAGCCACCTATCTTTTAAACCTCAGCCAAGAGCAATCTGAATTAATATCTGAATCTCATAACGAAGTACAAGAAAATTCTCAATCCCCATATTCCCTACTATCTACAGAAAGTTGGTTAGCTTTATCCGTCAAACAGCAACAAGAATCAGGTGAAATAGGTTACCGGACATTTTGGTCATATCTTAATCCCCAAACCCTTTCAGGAGAAAAACTATCTAGTGAATCACTATCGGAAAGCCTTACCACTTTTTTCAAGGATTTAGTCAGTGGTAGCCTCAATGCTACGACAAAAGAATTAGCCAATGAAACTCTTGATGCCATATCCAACTTATTTAAAGAAATAGCCCAAGATACCTCAGAATCAATAAGCCTATCGCCTAAATCACAACAGGGTGAATTTTCGATCAATAATAATAGTAAATTTCCCAGTCGTTTAGTCACACCAATACCTCAAAATTACAGCAACATACCTACTTTGGCCAGAGAAATCATACCTGAAGATAATAATTCAAATTCACCAATTTTTCAGGCAACGATCGACTTTTTTATCGAAGATGATTGGGCGTTTACTAAAATTAAAGGAGAATTAGCCTTAAACCTCGCATTTGAGGGAGAGAATGGCAGATGGAATTGTTATGCTAAAGCTAGAGAAAAACAAGAACAATTTGTCTTTTATTCGATTTGCCCTATCAACGCCCCAGAATCCAAGCGACTGGCGATAGCAGAGTTTATTACTAGAGCAAATTATGGGACAATTGTTGGTAACTTTGAGCTGGACTTTAGTGATGGAGAAATTCGCTACAAAACTGCGATTGATGTAGAGGGAGATAGACTTACCTCAGCATTAATTAAGCAGTTGGTTTATGTTAATGTAACGATGATGGATCGATACTTGCCTGGGATTAGGGCAGTAATTGAGGGTGATATGTCCCCAGAAGATGCGATCGCAAAAATCGAACAATAGGCATCATAACTAACAAGGGGCTGAGATCCCCTTGCCCGATCATAATATCAACTATCATGAATTGAAGCCGCCTTTGCCAATTTAACAGCCGCTTGTTTCATCGCCTTAATTTCCGAAGGTAACCAGAAATGAGCATCTCCACAGTGATGGGCAATCAATAAACCCCATAAACGTTTAGAATTGAGAATGGGCACAACTAAATTAGCACGAACTCCAATACTTTCGAGAAACTCGCGGTGGCAAGGGTGGAGAGGCTCTAATTTAATATCTGGGATCGCCTTTACTCGTCCGGCTTGATAAAGTTTAGCATATTCATCATTAAAACAATCATCAGCACCTGTCGAGCCAAAGATCGAAAATTGGAGAGAGCTTAAAGATTCAAAAGTTACCCTACCTTTCCATTCATAATAGAAATAATAGAGAACAATCCGATCGACATTAAGGAAATCTTTCAAATAATCTGTAGTTGCCTGAACTAACTCATCCCGCTCGAGATTTTTAGCGAGGCGGCCCAATAATTCCTGCAACCTAGAATCGCCATAATCGCTCATCACTCAAGGATAATCTATCCAAAATAAAGGATTAAACTATTTTACTCCATTGGCACAGACAAATTAAAAGGGTGACACCCGTGCCCTTTTCCCCATCTCCAGGAGCGATTTTAGATTCACATCAGCTTATGGCTTTGACGATCGCGCCTCCCTTGCGATAAAGTTAATGAGAACTACAGCATTCTGCCGCCCATGAGTGGATATCCTCACGCATCTGCATCTCCTGACGAAGCCAATAGCGCTAATTCCATTCGCGCTACAGATAAGGCGCTGCGGGTGGCGGCGGAAAATCTGGATCATCGCACGGTGGATCGCAGTAAATTGACTCCGATGATGCAGCATTTTGCTGAACTAAAAGACCAATATCCTCAAGCGATTTTACTCTATAGAGTGGGGGATTTTTATGAAACTTTTTTTCAAGATGCTCATCGGTTAGCCCAAGAATTAGAGTTAGTTTTAACGAGCAAAGATGCGGGGAAAGGAATTGGACGGGTATTTATGACAGGAGTACCCCACCATGCTTTGGATCGTTATGCCACGATGTTAGTAGAAAAAGGATTTGCTGTCGTAATTTGCGATCAAGTTGAAGATGCGGCAATCGCCCAAAAAGAAGGCCGTCAAGTGCGTCGGGAAGTGACGCGAGTTGTCACTCCAGGGACTTTGTTAGAAGATGGAATGCTCAAGGCGCGACGGAATAATTTTTTAGCGGCTGTCGTGATTGTGGGGAATACTTGGGGTTTAGCTTATGCTGATATTTCCACAGGGGAATTTTTCACAACTCAAACTACAGAATTAGAACTTTTAACCCAAGAAATCCTCCGCTTGCAACCTGCCGAAATCTTAATTCCTGCTAATGCCCTAGATGTGGGTAATATATTGCGCCCAGGTGAAAAATCCGATCGCTTACCAGATTGTTTACCTAATTCATTCTGCTATGCTTTTCGTTCCCAAACTCCCTTCACCCTAGGAGAAGCGAGACAGAGGATAATTGAAAGATTCAAAGTGCGATCCCTAGAAGGTATGGGTTGCGAACATCTCTCTCTCTCCATCCGTGCTGCTGGTGGTTTGTTGGAATATTTGGCAGATACTCAAAAGGAAAATTATGTCGCGCTCCAACCTTTACGAACTTATACTATTGCCGATTATTTAATTATTGACCACCAAACTCGCCGCAATTTAGAAATTACGGCTACTGTCCGCGATAATACCTTTCATGGTTCCCTTCTCTGGGCATTAGATCGCACTGCTACAGCTATGGGTGGTAGAGCTTTACGCCGCTGGTTATTACAACCACTTTTAGATATTAAAGGAATTAAAGCTAGACAAGATACAATTCAAGAATTAGTCGAAAATACCTCAATCCGAGAAGATTTACGCCATTTATTGCGCGGTATTTACGATATCGAACGACTCTCAGGAAGAGCAAGTTCCGGACAAGCAAACGCCAGAGATTTAGGATCCTTAGCAGATTCTTTAGTCAAATTAGCAGATTTAGCAGAACTTGCCACTTATGGTTCCTCTCCCTATCTCAAAGCCTTGCAAAAAGTACCGCCCAATCTGGAAAAAATAGGCAAAAAAATTATCGAACATATTGTTGATTCACCCCCACTCCACTTAAAAGAAGGAAACCTCATCAAACCAGGAGTTAATGCCCAATTAGACGAAATGCGTTTGATGGCAGAAGAGGATCGTCAATGGATTGCTAACTTAGAAGTAACAGAAAGAGAGCGATCGCAAATTCCCAACCTCAAAGTAGGATATAACAAAACCTTCGGCTACTATATTAGTATTTCCCGGACAAAAGCCGACCAAGTACCCCCCAACTACATCCGCAAACAAACTCTCACTAACGAAGAACGCTACATTACCCCAGAATTAAAAGAAAGAGAGACCAGAATTCTCACCGCTAGAGACGATTTAAACCGCTTAGAATACGAAATTTTTAGCACTTTACGTGCCGAAGTAGGGGAACATGCCGAACAAATTCGCAACGTATCTCGCGCCATCGCCGCAATTGATGTATTATGCGGTTTAGCCGAAGTAGCAGTCCATCAAGGATACTCTCGTCCCGATCTAGTAGATACCAGAGAAATTACAATTATAGAAGGTCGCCATCCCGTAGTCGAAAAATCATTACCCGCAGGATTCTTTGTCCCCAATTCCGCTTATTTGGGGAGTGGGGAATGGGGAATGGGGAATGGGGCAGAAGCAATTTCGTCAAACCCCAAAAAACCAACCACAAAAAACAAAAAACAAACAACCAACAACCCACAACCAACCACCCCTCCCGATTTAATCATCCTCACCGGCCCAAACGCTAGTGGCAAAAGTTGCTATCTACGGCAAGTAGGATTAATTCAACTGATGGCGCAGACAGGAAGTTTTGTACCAGCTTCTTCAGCAAGACTAGGAATCTGCGATCGCATTTTCACACGAGTTGGCGCAGTAGACGACTTAGCCACCGGACAATCTACCTTTATGGTAGAAATGAACGAAACCGCCAACATCCTCAACCACGCCACCAATAAATCCCTAATCTTATTAGATGAAATTGGCAGAGGCACAGCCACCTTCGATGGCTTATCCATCGCTTGGGCAGTCGCAGAATATCTAGCCACAGAAATTCAAGCGCGGACTATTTTTGCCACACATTACCACGAACTCAACGAACTTGCATCCATCTTGTCCAATGTGGCCAATTATCAAGTAACAGTCAAAGAGCTTTCAGACCAAATTATATTTTTACACCAAGTCCAACCCGGAGGCGCGGATCGCTCCTATGGCATTGAGGCTGGGCGTTTGGCAGGTTTACCAGCCCCAGTCATTCAACGAGCCAAACAAGTGATGGGACAAATCGAAAAACATAGTAAAATTGCAGTAGGGCTTCGTACAGGCATTCAAGACCAACAACAGTTGACAAATAATGCCTCTTCAAATATATCGGTGGAACAGTTAGATATTTTTAGCGATTCCTAGACTAATCCTGAAATTTCCAACTCAACTACCCCTTTCGGTGCTGCTCATTTTAATTACCTTGGCGGAGGAGATCAAAAATTCAGGCGGGAAGTGCTACCCTGCCTAAATATTAGACTCGGTACTAACCCAAGTTGGTAGTAAAAACAGAGTCAAAAACCGTTATAGTCAAATAAACTATCAACCCAGTTATCCAGCTAAATTGATATACGTGGGTTAAAACCCATTTGATTTGATGAAAAATGAGCATATTGTTTGTAGTAGGCACTTTAGTGCCTCAAAAGCCTCTACTTTCAAACACGAAAGTCCTGAATAATAACCTGTTTATCAAAGTACGATCCTACCGGAAATAAAACCTAAAAAATTTCCTACTTTTTCTCAAAACCTGAAAATTGTCCCCATTATTACGGACATTTCATCTAGCATTTTTCAGAGTCAAATGGATGTTAACTCGATCTCAAGCCATTGATAACATTATCGGGCAACGCCAACCCCTAGTCAAAAAAATTGCCAGTGTCGAGGTAAAACTCAAGCTGCTGGCAGATATGCTGCAAATCATTAATCAACTTCGGCAAGAGTTACAACAACAAATTAAAGAAGCAGATATTAACTCCCGTCTTGCTAATCTCGACTTCAATTCCCTACAACTCAAAATTACCCTTCAAATCGATGAACTATGCCAAGTCAGACAGCGTTTATCTCGCAATTGCCTGACAATTGGTATTGTCGGATTAACAGGACAAGGAAAAAGTACATTTCTTCAAAGTATTACAGGCGCTACAAATGCCGTAATCCCCATCTTTAAATCCGGAGATTGTACCGCAGTTTCTCCTTATATTTATCATCACCCCAATGAGATATATGCTGAAGTAATAATCCATTCAGATCAAACATTTATCGAAGAAGTAATCAAACCATACTATCAAGAATTAGACTTGGGAAATATCCCTCAAACTATTGATGAGTTTTCCCAGCCACTACCTGAATTTTCTGGAACAGAGCCTAGCCAAATATCTATATATCAATATCTCCAAAAAGATTATCACCAAAATTTATCAGAATACAGACATCTATTAAAACCAGGAGAACCCAGACAGTTACCGCGAATTCCTCAAGAGCGGATTTATCAATATGTTTGTCAGCGACGCTTTCCCAAAGGCGATTTAATTTCCTTCGAGCATCTAGTTGTCCGAGATATCAAAATATTTTGTCCCTTTCAAAATCCAGACTTGGGGAAAATTATGCTCATCGATACTCCCGGATTTCATTCAAGCCAACTCGCCGAAGCCCAACTAACCAAACTAAGAGAAGAGGCGGATATCATTATTTTCATCCGCAAACCAAATCCCCTGAATATTGGCTGGGAAAAACGCGATACAGACTTATATCAAACCGCTGCAAAAGTATTACATAATATTGAAAATCGTTCTTTTATGATTCTCAATCGCCCCGTAGCTTCCGAGGATAACTCCGAAGCCTGTCAAAAACATCAAACTACCATTCGCGACAACCAAATTAACGTCGTCCGCTGCGAAATAGTCAACTGTGCTAATCCCAAACAAGCTAACGCATTTATCAATTTAGTTCTCAGTTATCTAGGTAATAACATTACTTATCTAGACAAACAAGATGCCCGCTCTTATCAGAGACAAATCAACCAACTTCAGATCGCCATTAACACCGAATTAGAAAACGCTCGGAAAGCTTGGTCAAGTGGCACAATCCTCAACGATCGTAATGACATGAAAAAGTTTTTGCCCCTTTTTAATAAACTCTGGTCAAACTTGACATGGCGACTTGATGAACTCCTCACTAATCTGGATAAAGCCAAGACAGATAGTCGCGAAGAAGATCTTTTCAAAAAACAGGTTGAAATTATTATTCAAAACTGTAAAAATGATACGATAATCCCTAAAAATGCGCCAATCAATCAGATTATAAATAGACGGTTTGAAGAAGGAGACTGGCAAGGAGCTTATGCCAAATACCTATATGAAATTCGCCAGCGAATTCGGCGCAATTTGCGGGGAATCGATAAAGCCCTAAATCATTATGTGGAAAGAGCCAAAAGCCAAGTTACTGATGTCCTGATTAAAGAAGGAAATTTAGCAGGATTGACAGATTTGAGAGGATCTGAATTTATTAAATTCATCGTCCCTCTCTTGCCAGATCATCTCAAAAGACTAAAAAAAGCCTTCAAAAACCTATCAAATTTTGATTTATCCTATAGAGTTCACTTCCACTACCGAATTCGACCTTACTTGGACAACCTGAACCCAATTAAAACCAATCTCCAACTTTCCCCGTCAATCCCAACTGAATCTAGAGAAATTAAAGCCAAGGAAATACTCAGCTATCTCGAAGTACTCCAAGATGAAGCCGTGTTTAAATGTCAAGAAGTTTTAGAACAATTTTCCAGGGAACCAACTCACGCAGTCTTTGCTGAAGTAGAAGAATTTGTCGATCGCGTTTTGCGTACTAAAGACGTGAAAGATGAGTGGCAGGCTTTTCTCTTTCAGGAAAGATCTAAAATTTGGCCTTTTGAGTTTGGAGTCAATCAAGAGGGAAAAGATCGACAACAATGGTTACAATTAATTGATAAAGCTGTCGCTGCCAACCAACTTAAAGATATGCAGTTTTTAAATTGATTAACCATTCTAGAGGCTATAACGTGTCTTCAAAGTATAAAATTTTACCTAGAGGTGAGGCAGGGGCTAGGGCGTATTTTCTTTCCTCTGCATGTTGGGATAGAGGAGATAAGGGCGACAAGGAAGAAATTTTTTTCTCTCCTCTCTTCCCACTCTTCCCCACTCCCCATTTCCCACTCCCCATTCCCCATATAGGATCCTGTAATGACTCAAGAAATTAAAATTACCATGCTCGGAGCTAGTGGTGTTGGCAAAACCACACTTTTAACCTCAATGTATGAGCAATTTGATGTCACAAGCCGTCAAGCCAATCTCCAACTGATACCCGATATCGAAACAGCAGCAATGCTAGACAAATATCTGGAACAACTTAAAAGTTTGACCTACGAATTTAAAGCAGAAGAAAAGAAAAAAGGCATCAAGGGCACTTTGGCAATTGCTGGGCCAGAATCCCTTCCTTCTTATATTTTTAATTTAGGTAGATTTCAACAAAAACCATCCCTACAACTTCTCTTTCGTGACTATCCAGGTGGTTATATTTCGCCCACAGATGTTCCGGGAAGAAAATTTGTGCAAAAGTTACTCAAGGAATCTGCTGTTGCAATCGTTGCCATTGACACTCCGGCACTGATGGAATTAAATGGCAGATGGCATGAGGCCAGAAATAAGCCAGATGAAATTCTCACCTTATTCAAGACAGCTTATCAAAAATTGGCAGATCCCAAACTTATTATCTTGGCACCCGTTAAGTGCGAAACCTACATGCAAAATCCTGAATCTGGTCAAAAAATGTTACGGCGAATTCAAGATAAATATGCACCTTTGTTAGAGTTTTTTCAAGATCCAATTCGTTCAGATAAACTGGCTGTTATTACTACACCTGTCCAAACAGTAGGATGCGTAGTTTTCTTGAAAATTGAGGTAGAAAATATGAATCAACCAAGATTTTACTTTAGAAAAACCAGTTTTGATGCTCAATATAGTCCCCAGGATAGCGAACAACTACTGAGATATATGTTGCGGTTTATGTTAAGACTCTATATTCAAGATCGAAATTGGTCTATGTTCAATAGTCTGCGGGAAATTTTCAATCCTGACGCGGAACTAAAACAAGCAGTAGATCGCTTTGCTAAAGGATGCAAACACGGAGGTGGATTTGCCGTATTACAAGGTCAATCGTTACTCAATCTTTAACCAGTCGCCAGTGTGAGGATTCCTAGAAAAGTCAGAACTAATTCACACCCAGTATTTCTGTTTTGATTTTCAATTTTTGACTTTTTAAGTTTGCAATAGCATAATAATTAGCCCATGAATATCTATGTTCAGAGTCGCGGATTCGATCAGGATGAGGATTACCGCTGGCAGAAAATTAATCGAGGTGAATCTGGTCAAATAGAATTACCACCCATTAGTGTTGAGCTTGGTAATTTAATCGATAATGATACCCCATCATTAGTTTTAGCACAATTATCCGAGGAGCTATTGCTATTATTAATTACAGGAATTGAACCAGAGGGACGTATCGATTTTCTCGATCGCCAAATCCGAATTTCTGTCGCCTGGGTAGGCGATATTTCCGAAGAACCTATCCTCCGTTATTTAGCAATTCGTGCTTTAAATGAACAGGAGCCGAGCAACAGTAATTTATCCTTAGAAAACTCATTAGCCGCCGCAATCGACCAAGCTATAACATTTGGAGGCGAGTATGGTTTTGAAGTTTCACCCTCATTAATGGAAGAATTAATTTTTCAATCTACATCCACACCTTTCCCATCTAGTAATCCGCCCAACCCCACCAAGAAAATTGGCCCAAATTTACCCAAGCTAAAAAATCAGCTAGCTGAAGAACTCCAAGACTGTCACTTACCCAGAGAAATAGCCCCTTTAGTTGTAGTTACCGGGATTAAGAAAAGAGAAACATTGGAGTCACGTGGAATTTGGCGGAGTCTATCCAGTCTTGTAGACACAGACGATTGGATCGAAATCCCCGAAAAATCTTGGTTGTCAGCCTTAAACTTGCCCCAAGGTCAAGATCTGAAAAATCCAGTTATGTGGCTCATACTCTTGACTGCCATTGTATCATATTTGATATCCTTTCTCGTTAACTTAATCTCAGCCAGGAAGAAGCTCCCTAGCTGGGAAGTCAAAAGTCAAAAGTCAAAAGTCAAAAGTGAAAAGACTTAAACCTAGGATCTGCAATGTCCATCGTGAGGCAATCCCATTCCACAGAAAATGCTCGATACCGCTCACCCTACACCTTTCTCGAAGCTGTCAAGGAGATGATAAAAGACATCCGTTATCGGATTTGCCAACTTTTGAGGGAGCATCCCGAATTTGTTAATTACATATTTTTCACCCCCCTTATTCCCCCCTTACTAAGGGGGGAAATCATTACTTGTTCCCTCCCCTTGATAAGGGGAGGGCTAGGGAGGGGTTTGCTATGAGTGCAAAAACGGGATGCTCCCACTTTTGACCTCCATATATTATGATCTGATAATCCCCAAACAGTTAAAATATCGCTCTGTCATTCATCCACTAAGGTGAATCAAAATCAATCTTGTAGTCCATAACCGCAATTTTCCCTCTCAACTAGAGAGTCAAATAACCAGTAACCAGAAAAACTAGGAGATTTATATGCCAAGTAGAAAAATCTTTAACCGCGATGTTTTTATCATCGTAGATCAAAGTGGATCCATGGTAAGAAGAGATCCGGAACTCAATAATAATATCCGCTGGAAAGCACTGCCAGAAGTCATCGAAGGACATGTGTACCGAATTCTGAATGAAACAAGTCTAGATGGGCAAAAAATTTGTGATGAAATTGCCCTCACATTTTTCAGTCCTAATCGTCCTTGTGAAAAAACAATCTACATTCAAGATACATCACAAGTGCCCAGCATATTTGAAGAAAACCAACCAGATGCTAGTACATTCATCACCCCAACCCTAGAACAAGTTATCAATCAATGGTTCGCCAATCGCGAGATTCACAAAGGAGCTTTCATTATTATTTACACAGACGGTCAATTTGACGATCGCGATAAATTTGTCAACTTAATCGAATCCACTTGTAGGAAACTGAGAAACCAAGACGAACTCAAGATTGTTATTGTAGGTTTTGGTAGCGAAATTAATCCCAAATTTTACTTGCAATTAGATCAAAATGTTAGAGGATTCAAAGATGCAAAAGGTCTTGATTGTAATATCGTGGTCTTCGATCTATTAAATCAAATGCCAAATATTATTGAGCTACTCGATCGTCATCTTGACAATCCAGAAACAGGTTTGCCAATGTGGGCAAAAGACCGTTATCCCGATTTATTCGGTTGAACAGATGGAATGGGGAATCGGGAATCAAAAACCGGGTAGTTGAGAGCCAACAACTAATAACAAATAATCCATAAACCAACAACTAATAACCAACAATAAATCAAGATGGAATTGCCGATTATTTACCATCCAGACTACGTTGCTCCACTGCCAGAAGGGCATCGTTTTCCTATGTCAAAATTTCGGCAACTCTATCAACTTCTCATCACTGATGGAGTTGCCCAAATCGAACAATTCCACACACCCCAACCTCCACCAACCGAATGGATTCAACTCGTACACACCGAAGACTACATTCAAGCCTACTATACAGGAACCTTGGATGCCAAAGCTTTGCGCCGCATTGGTTTACCCTGGAGTCAAGCCCTAGTTAAACGTACCTGCACCGCTGTAGGGGGAACCATCCTCACAGCCCAACTTGCCCTCAGTTATGGTTTAGCCTGCAACACCGCTGGCGGTACTCATCATGCTTTTCCCAGTTATGGTTCCGGTTTTTGTATTTTTAACGATCTAGCTATTTCAGCCCGCATTCTCCAACAATTAGGACTAGTACAAAAAATTTTAATCCTAGATTTAGATGTCCATCAAGGAGATGGTACCGCCTTGATTTTCCAAAATGACAAAACTGTATTTACCTTCTCAATGCACTGCGAAGTAAACTTTCCTGGCACTAAACAAAAAAGCGACGTAGATGTACCCTTACCAGTCGGAATGGATGATGATTCTTACCTGCAAACGATAGCCCGATACCTACCAGATTTACTATCACAATTTCAGCCAGATTTAGTATTATATGATGCTGTTGAAACCTCTCCCGGTTCCGCTACGCTAAAACCGGGAGATTCCTCAGAAGTTTATATCTAGCTTGTCGCTCGTCCCTTCAGAAGCTATCTGGCTAGAGTTTTCCAAGTTGCTACGAATCAGCTCTACGGGGCTATGACTGCACCGACTTTCAGACGCGCTTACTCGATTTGCCGATTGTTGATATTGTTGCCATGCCCGTAGCAGGGTAGTTTCCATCCCCGGATACTCTAATTGAGCATCCTGCAATGACAACTCATCGTCATAGACGTGACGACTCAAAAACGCACTCATTAAATCTCGGTGCATCACTACACCAGACCGATCGTAATGAACCCTCTCTGACAGAGATTTCTTGATGCGTTCTCCAGTCAAATGAGTTTGAGAGAGTGCTGTTTTTGAAGTCGAAAACTGATAGAAAGAACCGCCAGCCTTCTCAGCTTTGCGTTTCAATTCTGCTTGAAAAAATCCCGGAGATTTAGTACCGATTGCTTTGCCCCAATTCTTTTGCCATCCCTTGACGGAAACCTTTTCAGTTTTAATTTGGTTCCCCATCTTTAGGATGTCATTAACTAGACGACGATTTTGAGACTTACAGTACTCAGACTTGCGCCGTTCCAATTCTCGCTTTTTAGCAGCAAGAGCAACGTAGCGCTTGGATTTGTGCCACGGAAGGCGACCTTTTTTTGGCTTACCTTTTTTGCTCAGAGTTTTCCGACCTTTTTTCCCCAAAAAATCCGGATCGTAGCGATCAGGGTTAGACTGCCGCTGTGACCGTTGCATCGAGCGCTGTAAGGAGCAAATCTCCCGCTCGAAGGTCGGAACCTTCTGTGCAAAGGGTAACAGCCCAGCATTGTTGTCAGCTACATAAGCTACGTTGGAAATATTAAGGTCTAGTCCAACAACTCCAGGGCTAACAAAATTAGCGGCTTTTTGATAGGGATCGCCTTTGTTGATAAGCTGGGCATACCAACGACGTTTACCGTTTATCTCTTTCCAGAGAATCCGAACGTACTTTACTTCACTATTTAACCCATGGCTCATTACAGGATTGTCTTTATCAATCAAACCATTGAGCCTAAGTTTACCCCAAACCAATTGCTCTTTTGTCCAACGGATGCCCTGTTTATTGGTTTTGCCCTCCATGCTCCGAAACCGAGAAGGAACTTTGAACCTAACCTTTTTGGCACGACCAAATATCACCTTTTCCGAAGATTGGAATCCACGAGTGGCTAACTTTTGTTGGGTATTTGAATCAACTTTTTGAGCAATCCACAAAGACGCATTAGCCGTTACCGTTGCGTAAGCTTGGATCTCGTATTCCGAGTATCTGTACTCTTTCCTTGCTTTTGAGAAAGCTTCTGTTCTGGCTTTTCCTTTGGGCAGCGTTTTGGCTAACTGGTAATGACTAGATTTCTGTACTAATTTTACCCGAACCATTGCCTCATTGAGTAGAGCGTTGTAGAGTTGCCGACCCGCTTGGAAACGAGAAAGCAACTCAGATTCAGCCAGACTTGTCACAATGAGAGGGATGGTTGTAATGAATGACGGACTAGTGATTTTAGCCATACCAGGGAAGCCAATAATGTTACTTACCTATAATGATTGACATCGACCTTTTGGATAAGATAACTTGGAATTAGTCTTATGTCAATAGGTGAGAGTAATCAATATGGCGGTGAATTTAGCTGATAGACAATATCGCCGATATCCTCATAGCGTAGGTTGTGCTACTGTCCATCTTTGCTGGATACCCAAGCGCCGACGCGCTGTATTGGTAGGAGACGTTAAAAACGACCTCTATAAAATTTTGAATGATGTTGCTATAGAGAAAGGTTGGTTTATTAAAGCACTAGAGATAGCTCCTGACCATGTTCATTTGCTCGTAGAATACGATACTGACCACTCGATAGCACAAGTTGTCAAAGCTTTTAAAGGGCGTTCGTCTTACGAATTAAGAGCTAAATATCCTCATCTAAAAAGAATGCCTTCTATGTGGACAAGAGGATATTTTCATGACACCACAGGCAAGGTTTCCACAGCAGTAATCTTGGCTTACATCAAAGATCCACATCACGGCAAATAAATTTGCCGTGTCACGTTTGGGCCCCCGTTTGAAAAACGGGAGCTACCACGCTCCCGCTTGTTAGATGGTGTAGATCCTCATGCTTGCGATCGCTTCGGCAAATTAGCCCTCACCAACACCGGAATCTACCGCCGCGAGATGCTTGTTTTAAGTACCTGCGTTGCCGCTGGCTATCCCGTTGCCAGCGTTATTGGTGGCGGTTACAGCGACGATATCAATGCCCTAATTTTCCGTCACTCCCTCCTCCACCGCGCTGCAACCGAGGTTTATCGTCAATATCTTTAAAATTATTTTTGAGTTTCGTTGAAATTGATACAATTTAAAAGTCAAAAGGTTGCTCTAGCGAACTACAGGAGAAACTGTGCTGCTATCTAAAGGCTTTGAAATAGAGATGTACACTGGCACTCCCCAAGGGGAAATCGTCGGTATGTCCGATCGCATTGTGGCTTCTCTGGATGGATTCGTGCGAGAGCCAGATAGCCGCAATGTGGAATATACCACCGCACCCTTATCTTGCTACGATCGCTTACTCTGTGCCTTAGTCCGCCCCAGAATTCGGCTGCGCCAATATTTGGCAGGTTTGGGCGATTACACCCTGATTCCCGGCAGCACCTTATCTCTGGGTAGAAGCGATCGCTTTTATCGTTCCGATCCCCATAACCCTTACCACGACTTCATCGAGCAAACCTACGGCACTAAAGTAGTTACAGCTAGCGTCCATATTAATATCGGCATATCCGATCCAGAACTATTAATACAAGCTTGTCGTCTCATTCGGGTAGAAGCTCCTCTCTACCTCGCCCTGAGTGCCTCTTCCCCCTTTCTGGATGGAAAGGCTACTGGTTATCACTCTACCCGCTGGGCTGTTTTTCCCAAAACTCCTACTCATGTTCCCCTCTTTGAAAGCCACAGTCATTTTATTGAGTGGACTCAAGAACAACTAGCTAGTGGGACAATGCAAAATGTCCGCCATCTCTGGTCATCTGTCCGACCAAATGGCAACCGACGACCCTACGATCTTAACCGACTGGAATTGAGAGTCTGTGACTTGATTGTCGATCCGATCGCTTTATTATCAGTGACAGCATTACTAGAAGCCCGTTTGACTCAACTTCTCCATCAACCTAGCCTGGATCCACTTTTGGGCAGCACCTTATCTCCTTCTCAATTAGTTGCCCTCAGCGATGCCAATGAAATGGCTGCAGCTAAATCTAGCTTGGATGCTCAACTGACGCATTGGCAAGATGGTAGAACAATTTCCGCAAGGGATTGGATTGAGGAACTTTATCAAGAGGTTTTTCCCATTGCCAAAGAGCAAGGCTTTAGCTGCTTCCTCTCCCCCCTCAAGAAAATTCTCCGCCTCGGTAACACCTCGCAGCAGTGGTTACAACTCCACTCCCTTGGCATTGAGACTCACCAAATCATCGTCCAAGCCATTCAATCCACTGCTGACGAAGAAAAAGATCTTGAAGATAAATTGTGCCAATTACTTGGTGCTTGACACTTTTAAGGGAAAGTGGGGAATCAGGTAGGGACACCCTTCGCCAGCGAGAGCTATGCGCAGCCTAGCATTCAGGCGATCGGTTATCAGTGAAACCCAAGGTTTTCTGTCCGAATCCTCCCTCCTCCCCTACCCCTGCTCCCTTCCCAGTCATCCGCTGTTCCATTAGTCTTTACCTATACTTTTAGACTATACTTTTATGCGATTCTGATTAGAAGATCTAATCTATATTCGGTCGCCTTTTTAATATTAAAAATACATATATATTAACATTTTTTATCAAAATCTTAAGAAATATTACGAGTTGATTTGAGATGAAACATCCGTTATGCGGGAACTAGTCACACCCTCTATCAGTAGCGTCTGTTCGCGGCTCTTGACCAAGCCACGCCACTAGTAGTGGTTTTCCATCTTATGAAGCACTAAAAAGCAACCTGGTTTCTTTGGGAAACCAGGTTTTTGGGTTATCTCACCCACCTGAAAAGGACTATGGCGTTGTTCCGTCAGTCCTGTTACAGTTCATAAACAACAAGGTAACGAAACGTCCCGCGAAAAATCTGACGCTGTTCGCGATTTACTTAAGATATTTGGCATAGTGAGGATCTTATGCTCAGAGTTGTCCTGGTTCATCCCCAAATCCCTCCCAATACTGGTAATATTGCCCGAACTTGCGCCGCAACGGGCACAGAGCTACATTTAGTTGGTCCCCTAGGTTTTGAAATTAGCGATCGCTATCTGAAAAGAGCAGGATTGGATTATTGGCCTTACGTCAAGCTTCAATATCATGAATCTTTGGATAGCTTTAAAGTCATTTATCAAGAACTAGGTGGGCGTTGGATTGGTTTCAGTACTGGTGGGCAATATAATTATGTTCAGTTCCAATTTCAAAGGAATGACTGGTTATTATTTGGCTGTGAAACCCAAGGTCTTCCCGCTGATATCTTAGCTGATTGTGGGGCGACCGTCTTTATCCCGATGAGCCAAAAAGGTGTACGGAGCTTGAATCTTTCGGTGAGTGCTGCGGTAGGTTTGTTTGAAGCGCGACGACAACTGGGCTATTTAGTATAAGTATAAAGTGCTGGTTATTCCAAATCTCAGATCCTATCGCCATTCAGGGATATATATTATTAACTAATCAATTTAATTGGATTTAATTATATTCGATCGGTCAGCCACATTTTTAGCTCTTTCCCCTTTTGATTTATATTCTTTGAGAGAATTAGAGAAGAACCATTCAGCTACCTGGAATACCAAAACAATCCCGCTATGATAAGAAATTTGTATAAGCTCCTCTTCCTCTACTCCTGCCATCAAACCAGGATTTTGGGGGGCTACAATCTTTGAAGATCAAGGGGTTAAAACAATTTGCCGGGATAGAAAAGCTGCTGGAAGCCACTTGGGTAAGCGGGAAGGGAACTAGCGACACTTAGTAAGAAGCTGCTAAGATTCAACGGTTGATTTCTCACCACGGAGTTACTTAAAGTTCCATTGGCAATCCAGTTAATGACAAGACAAAGCGAATCCAGGATGCTCTAGAGACCCCCATCTCAGCAAATCTACTCGATTTGGTTTTGAATCTCTCATCCTATTCCGGAAGAGCGCCTGAACCCTCTGTATCTTCTATCGAGCAGCCCAGCGTCAGCTACCGCATCCAATTTCCAGGTTGTGTGTCTTGTCAGGAAAGTTACCCACTGAAGAGTTGGGACAATGACATCCAGACTGGGGTATAGGGTGACCCTGTGCGGTTGGCTCTAAGACCAAAAATTTTTACCGAGTCATGTCAGCTTGTCTAAATGAACAAATCGCGCTACGCTGACCTAATCATGATTTTGTCAATTGGCTGTGATCTAGATCGCGAATTTGGGTAAATTGTCTCATTGACTGGTGAAAAACCATTTCGGAACTGTTAAGTGCTCGTCACACATTAGGAGGTCGTTTTTGAAACGAACATTTACGCAGAAGGTCAAACAAGTTCCTACCTGTCCAGCAGGCTCATTAGATGGGTTGTCCAAGTCCTTTGGTGGGAACGATCCCGTCGGCGCTGCAACTGGGACTGAGGGAACCCGTAGGACACGAACCTCTGCCGCCATGATCGGCTTGGCAATCTCCATGGGAGCCTCTGGCTTATTACTACCTCAACAAGGCGATGAAGCCATGGCAGTAGAGCCAATTGCTACAGAGCCAACACTGACCAATCTTCCCAGTACAGCAGAAAGAGTTATATCAGCGCCCTCCTCGGCGGAACCAGAAACTAGTCCAGTTGCCCAGGAGTCAAGATCGGCAAAACAGGAATCAGACGGGTCAAAAATCAACCGCCCACCTGTAGTCGAACATAAGGTGGAGCAAGGTGAGACACTGTGGCAACTGTCGAAGAATTATGAGGTTCAACCAGAAGCAATCGCAGCTTCTAACAAAAATGTTGAATCGACTATAGCGCTGAGTCCAGGAAAGACACTCAAAATTCCTACAGCGAACGGTATTGTTCACGAAGTCAAGACAGGTGAAACTGTCCAAACTTTATCGAAGTCTTATGGTGTGAATCCGACACAAGTCCATACCCTTGGCTCGGTGTCGGAATCGGAAGAACTGCCAACAGGTGAATCGGTGACGATTTCTGGTCAGGTTGATGACCTTTTAAAGGCAAGACAAGAAAATGGCCTGGAAAGTTTAAAAGAGCAGCGGAACCGTTTAAACCAAAGTCTGGCGGAGTTGGGGTCTGAGGAGTCTACTAAAGTATCTAAACTGGAAAGAGGATCGACAAAAGTTCAGTCTGGTGAGACAGCACTGAACTCTGGCAAACCAATAACCAGCGATCCTCAAATGGCAGGAATTACCGTGCCAAATCCAGCTAGAGCAGCTTCCCCGACAGATTTATCCAATCTGGAGCGATCGAAAGCTGACTCAGCCAAATCTGAGAGTCCATCCCAGTCACCTGTGGTTATTCCCGCATTAACTCCGGAAATAGCTGCATCCCCGGCGACAATTCAGAAAGACAATAGTCAATTCCAGTCACCGATAGTAATTCCAGTCCCGACTCCGGAAACAGTAGGATCGCCGACTGTCCCATCTAAAGCTGGCAGCCAACCTCAACCATCTGCGGTGATGCCAGTTACTTCTCCAAACACGGCAGCGTCACTGGCAGTAGACGGTAATGGAGCTAGCAAATACTCTTCGGGGGTGGCGATCCCAGTGCCAACTCCAGAAACAGCTACGGCTCAACCTTTACCACCACAACCAATAACCATCCCCAATACTCAAATTGAGTCGGTGACAACCAGGGAAGCGATCCCAGTCCCAAGAGCGCCACAACCAGTGGTGATCCAAACTGTGCCATCCACAGGATCGGGAAACGTCTACCGAGTTAAACCTGGAGATACCTTGGGATCGATCGCGCGTCGCTATGGATTGTCTCCCTCTGAACTGAGGCAAGCCAATGGACTGACTAATCCTAACCTGATTCGCGTTAATCAAGCACTAAAAATTCCTGGCACTACTGGGACGACATCTGACACCGTTGCGTTTATCCCTGGAATCGCCAATAACACTAATACATCTAACTCGAATAACTCGGCTTCCTCCCCAGAGGCAAGAGCCACTGGATCGCCCACTTTAGTGGTGTCATCTGTACCAACCTCGATCTCACTTGTTGTCCCTCAAGCACCAGGATCTCAGCCTAAAGCTGTTCGCTCTACAGTCATAGCAGAATCTAATCTTGACGGAGTGACGGCAAGCGCGTCTACCTCTGGAATCGATTCTCAGTCCAATCGGGTGGCTGACTCGAGATCTAATAATCCCTATGTCGATCGATTAAGATCTGACATTCTTCGGGTGCGGGAAGAATATCGCCGTCAAGGTTCGACGAGTGAGAGTGTCCCGAATAATATAGTCGTTCCGACTGTAACAGCTACGCCTGTCTTGGATAACCGGACTGTATCTACGACAACTAATCCGGAGTTCAATCCCAGACGGTATGAACTGGAAAATCAACAAGCTTCGATTCCGATCAATGTGCCTCCACCAGAGTCTGGCTCTTCTACCTCGAAATCCCAACAGGTAGCAGTGGCTCCAGCACCTCCTGGCAGTTACAACCCAATGCTTCAGACTCCAGTGGGAGAAACTGTTTCTCCTGAACTACCGCCTCTGTCTGCCCCGGATAATTACCTGCCGGGTAGCCCTAGCCAGTTTAATGGTTATATCTGGCCAAGCAAGGGTGTCCTCACCTCTGGTTATGGTTGGCGTTGGGGACGGATGCACAAGGGAATTGACATTGCGGCTCCTATTGGTACGCCAATTGTGGCTGCGGCTGATGGGATTGTGGTCAGTGCTGGCTGGAATTCCGGTGGTTATGGCAATTTGGTGGAAATTAAACATCCTGATGGCAGTATGACGCGCTATGCCCACAATAACAGGATTTTAGTGCGTCAGGGGCAAGAGGTGGCTCAGGGTCAACAAATTTCGGAAATGGGCAGCACCGGATTCAGTACCGGACCTCATTTACACTTTGAGGTTCATCCCGGTGGCGGTGCAGCAGTGAATCCGATGGCTTTTTTACCTAAACAACGATAATTTACGCAGTCGCGCCGTTAAAAGTTAAATGTTTGCTCCCGTAGGCGACGGCTGGAAAACTCATAGAGGCCAGAGAAACCCGGTTTTTTGAACAAACCGGGTTTCTTAATGCGATCGCGAATCTTTGAGACGCTACGGGAATCCCCGCCTTCGGGATCGCAAAGTCTTATAAATTGGGTACTAGCAATTTTCCATTTCCATGTGTTATAATAGCGAAGCTGAAAAAAACTTGGCTCGGTAGCTCAGTGGTTAGAGCATGGGATTCATAACCCCAGGGTCGCGGGTTCAAATCTCGCCTGAGCCATTGTTAAAAACGATCGAATACCCGACTTCTTCAAGAAGTCGGGTATTTGGTGATTGCTCCGATCCAATGGAAAATGGACAGTTGACAATGGACAGGAAGGAAATCTGAGTACCCATCAACTGTCAACTATCAACTATCAACTGTCAACTGAGATTAGGAGTCATTACGGGGACGAAACTCGATCGCATCTTTTGTCCGAAAGACATCGTAGTGGCTGTAAAAATTTTGACCTAACAATCCAATCTCAAGATCCTCACTGCCAATCGCTACAGCAAAATCCTCTTGTGTTGCCCCAGCCACCGCAATGGATTTCACCTTGCCAAAGGGCAATGTAACTGCCTCACCTTCAGCCGTTTCAATAATCCCCTCCAGCTCTTCCTCAACACCAAGACTCTTCGCCATCGCTGAGGTAATTATTGTCCCTGATGTAGCTGTATCAACTAGCATCTCAAAAGTTTGCTTACCGTTAAATGTCACGTCAATCACTGGTTTGTCACCAATCAAGCGTCTGATTGGTGCTTTGAATACTTTGGGATTTTCAGTATTCTTGTCTGGGGATTGATTAGATTTTGGTGTTGATGTTGGTTTGGCTTTTGGTGTTAGTGTTAGTTTTGGTTTGGTAAGTATGGGAGAAGGAGTAGGAGATTCTTCTACAGTTGAGGAGGTTAATGAAATGGATGTAGGGGCGGGGGTAGGAGGAAGCTTAGATTGTGCTTGAGATTTTGTTAAATTACGTTGATATTCGGTAATTTTCGATTGGGCTAACTTGTAGTAGGAGCTGGAAGAAGGGATTGATTTTAATAAGAGAATCGCATCTTGCCAACGCGCAATCGCTAATCGCCAATCATCGGGAGATTGGGCAGATTGACCAATGATAGCAGCGCTGTAGGCAGTATCCAAGGCTTGTTCGTAAGCTTCCTGGGCACTCCGACTGGGTGATATAGTCAGTTGTGTTTGGTTTTTTGATCCTGATGGTGATTTGGAGGGGGAATTCACCCTTCCTGATTGAGTAACGGGTGAAGGGGATTCAGTAGAATCTGATGGCGGATTGATACTGCTGCAAGCAGCAGCGCTCCAGGTGAGAATACCTGAAATAATGACGGTGAAGATGCGACGAAAAGGCATAAGCGTTGGTTGCTCGTGAGCTTTTTATTTCTTTTACCACGAACCATCTCATTAAATAATGAATGTAACTGACTATGATAGAGAGCATCTTCATGATATTTAATCAAGATCGGTATTTCAAGTCTCGTTAGATCTAAAACTGATCTTGCCTAAATCTAGGTTATCTGTGAGCCTATCGCCATATCTCCAAATTTTCTCATGGCTCTACTCAGGAACTACCCCTACTGGTGGCTTCAGTCGGGGATTTTTGCTCTGGATGAATTTCTGTTTAATCACCTAACCAGACTAAAATCTGTTTCGCCATTGCCTTATCTCCAGGTTTATCTGAAAGAAAACCCCATAAAATACGGTGCAAAATCCAACGGCGAATTCTTAGTAAAAATAAACCTAATAACCATTTGCATCCCAGTTGTAATAGCCACGTCATCACTATAGCAACTAAAAACAGCCAGGGATAATTCAAGCATACTGATATAAATAAAATCGCTATTACCCCGACAATCAGTAAGGCAACGAGCCAAGATAGAATTGCAATCGCTAGATTTAACCTGACAAATGAACCCAAACGTAACTGACTTAGTAATTGTTCAATTAACCAATAGTGACAAGTAGCCAGTTGGCGATAAAAGTGGGGAACATCCAGACAGTCTCGCTTAATCTGCTGGACAATATCCCCATCCATGGAAATCATTGTCTGGATTAAGGCTTCCTTGGAGTTTTCCTTAGCGTAATAAGTGCAAAATGTCAAGCCTGACTGGAAATGATTTTCCCCATCAATTAGAGAGTAATAGCGCAAACTGGCTAATAATTCAGGAGAAATTTGGAGACGACGATTAGTATCCCGGGCGTATTGTATTTGTAAAAGAACATCTTTGTCCAAATTAAAGCGAATACCATGAAAGAGGATACGGGAAGGAGAAATTCGTTCTCGCTCTATGGTAATATACCCTTCTAAATTAAGAGTTTTTGCCAGTGAAATTCTGGGAAACTGCTGTTGTAAATGATGATAGGACACAAGAGAAACTATTTATTGCGATCGACCTCGTTGTAGTGTGGCCTGAACCAACCCAATCATAAATTCTAACAGACTGCGCCACTGCTTTTCGCCCGCTATGACACCATCTTGGTGGAGTTGGAGCAGTGTCTCGCGCTGTGGATGGTGAAATAAGTCTTGAGAGTAGCGATTAATTACGTCGCCATCAAGCTGAATGATGGTTTGGGCGTAGATTGTATCTGTGATGAGGGTGCTATCGGTTTGGTGGGCTGAATTTGACAGCAATTGCTGATTGCGATTATCTAATCCGGCTTTGATTTCCGCAATTTTCCGCAAACTGCGCAAGAAATGGCTGTTGGTGAGGAGTCGTTGGGCTTTAAAAATATCTTCGGGATTTTTGGGATGAATGGGGTTGGGGAGTCGGGTGGGAGTCTTGGGAAATTGTGCTGTAGGATCGTTAAGGGACTTAGGGTCAAAAAACTCGGAGTTGGGATTGGAGAGAATTGAGGTGTATTCTTGTTCCAAGTTTATCCGTAAATCGAGATAGCGATCGCGGATAGACTCGTGAATTCCCTCTGCTTCTAGATAATCGGGAGATATGGGATAAATTGAGCGGTAGCTTTCCCAAGCACTAAACTTGCTCCCACTAATTTTTTCCACCACCATGGTGTTAACTTCTAACGCCGTGATGTCCACCAAAACTTCATCCAATGATTGCAAGAATCTCTCCAGGTTGACACCTAGATTCATCTGATATTTTTTGATATGTGAAGTCGCCAGATTGGCACTGTCTGATTTTGCTCTTTTTTCACTCACCTGACTTACCCCTATCATTTATTTTTCGGTTTAAAAAAGTAACTGGGAGGGGAAGGGGGTGGCTCTCGTTTGCCAATGTCACTAGTATCTTCATCCCAATCTTCCTCATCCTCCTCAGTTTCCGACAATTGCCCAAAATCTTCCGCCGATAACTCAATTTCTGAATCATCTACCGACATCGAAAACTCCTCAAATGACATATCATCAAATAGAGATTCTTGTCGATTTGCGATCGATGGTTCATCTTCTTTTCCTCCTCCCTGTCGATTTGCCTTTGATTGGGTTTCTTCAAAGAAAAGATCCATCATATCGCTGGATACTTCGGGTGTTTCATCAAACTTGGCAGAAAAGAGATCTAATTTATCAAGAGGATCGTCTTCTTTATTATGTCTCAGATCGATATTTTGACTGCCGTAGATATTCGACGGAGGGGTACTAATATCTTCCAGAAGATCCGATAAATCGAACCCACTATCTACTTCTATTGTTTCTGAATAGGGTTCAAGTTCATCAACTGCGAATTCATCCCAATCCTCACCAATGTCCACATCTGCTGGCAATTCTTGGATCGAAGGCGCTTCGGCAAAGGGATCGAAATCCGTCATTAAGTCTCCCCATTCTTGAGACTCTGGTACATCTAATGGGGACAATTTCTGTCTTATTTGTGGTTCATCGACAACCCAATCATCCCACTCATCTTCTTCTTCTTTATTTGTGGCTAATTCTAAGGATTCCAGACGAGAAATTGGATGATCTTGTGTGAATTCTATCTGTGGCGCTTCGGGTTCTATTTGGAAGTCTAACGGATCGACGCTCAATCCAGAAGTGCCTGAAGCCTCATCAACCTCTTCGAGATCTAAATTTCCCCAATCTTCGCTGAGAATTGCCCAGTCGCCTTCTTCGAGATCCGATTCAGCTCCTTCTGGCTCGATATGGAGGTTTTCTTCGTCAAGGAATTCTCCCCATTCACCATCCTCAAGCTGAATATCTAATCCTTCTTGACTCGGTAATGGTGGGGTTGGTAAAGATATTAATAAATCTAAAACAGCGTCGTCTTCTTCTCTTTGTTTGTTTAATATTTCTTGGCGATTTGGATGTTTTGCTTCTGGGGGGACATCCTCTTCAACGACAAATTCTTGAGAATCAGTTGCCCATCCTCCTCTGTCAATATCTTCATTTGAAGTTAGGGGCGTTGCTGGTATTTCTTCTGGGAAATATTCTGGCTGTTCAAATTCAATTTTTTGGGTAATATCTGCCGCTGCCATATCGGGCAGAGGGGCTATTTCTCCTGTCACCGACTCTGGCTCATCCACTCTCCATCCGGCTGAAATATCCGCCGCTGCCATCTCGGGCAGGGGGGCTATTTCTCCTGTCACCGATTCTGGCTCATCCACTCTCCATTCCGTTGCCATATCGATGGCAGGAATATCGGAAATGTGGGATATTTCTTCTTGGAAAGATTCTGACTCTTTAAATTCCCATCCTCCTCCTGAAATATCGGCTTCGGGAATATCGGCAATAGTTGATATTTCTGGGGTGAAAGACTCTTGAGGAAGGATTACCAATTCCGGCGTAACTACAGATGAGGATGGCAATAACTTCTCTTTATCCTCTGGGAATAATGGCTCTGTAATAGTTTGGGGTACAGATGGGTGGCGTAGAGCAATTAAAACATCAAAAAGCTTTTGCAAACTCTGGAGGTTATGCTGAATCAGGAGGTGGCTTTGAGCTACCTGCTCCTGGTGAAATTGTAGAAGTTCCCGATAGGGACCATTACCCAAAAACTTGTCGCCAATTTCGTTCTCAATTGCTCCTTCAATAGCATTAATCTGAGTTTGGAGCCGATTCCCTGGTTGCGCCTGATTTTCTGCCCCATCCTCTACCCCCGATATGACTTGAGTGGTAATTTTCAGCCTAGCCGCCTCTGTCAAAGCCAGAGTCAGGGCTTCGGTAATATTACCTGCTTTGAGTTTTGCTCTAAAGTCGTCGCTTGACGCCATAATATTTGCCCACACATACCCAACATTTAACGAAAAGCCAATCCCACCCTAACCCTGACGCGATCAATGTTAACACAAGGGCAAGGATTCAGCGATATCGCGACTTGGGCTTAACCTTGGCACATCATCGGAGAATTTCCCTGATTTTCAGTCTATCTTCGCTAAGACTGGTTGGCAAATTTAGGATAAACGATCCTGACTTGAAGGAGATAATAGCGGATCTGTACCTCGACGTGAGGCAGGTGGCAATTGGGCGAGGGTATGAGTCAAGACGGTAAAGATTTGTTGCAAGTTCTCCAAATTATGCTGAATAATCTGCCTTCCCGATTGAACCTGATCCATATGAAATTGCCGTAGTTCAGTATAAGGTCCATTCCCGATGAACTGAGAGCCAACTTCAGTATCGATCGATCCTTCTACAATATTCAAACGAGTTCGCATCCGGCAACTGGCTGGAGGCTCATCGGGATTGGATGAATGCTTCGCTTCTGTGTGGGCTGATGACACCCAGGTGGTAATTTTCAACTCAACAGATTCAGCCAGTGCCAGGGTTAGGGCATCAACTATTCTGCCCGCCTGGAGTTGTTGTTTAAATTCGTCGCTGGTTGTCATAATTTTCTTGAATTGTCTAGTTCGCCGGGAATACCCCCACTATAGCTAAGGGGGATATATCGAACCGTGAGTACCCCCGATAGTTTAGTGGGGGATGAAAGGCGGTTAAATACACGCTAACAAATTTCAAGTCCAGGGAATAGGGAATGGGACAGCGGATGCTAGATAGGTTGAAGAGGAAGGGTTACAGGAGTTTTCTACTCCCCCGACTCCTCGACTCCTCCGCTCCCCTGTGACCAAAAATCGATCGCGTTATATCCCAATTCGTCTAGCATAAGATACAGGAGGGGTAAACTCAGGCCAATTACGTTGGTATGACAGCCTTCTAGTTTTTCGACAAATAATCCACCTCTACCTTCGATCGCAAAACATCCGGCACAATTAAGAGGTTCGCCTGTAGCGACGTAAGCTGCGATCGCGCGATCGCTGGCATTGGCAAAGTATACTTTGGTAATGCCACACTTGACTATTGTTTGATCTTGAGATATGTCAATCAAAGCATGACCTGTGTAGAGGATACCCACATTACCACGCATTTTCTGCCAACGCGCGATCGCGTCTTCTGGGTTAGCAGGTTTCCCATGAATCTCGCCTTGGATGCTCAAGACAGAATCACAACCCAATATGAGGGCATTAGTAAATTTATCTCTTACTGTTTGCGCTTTGGACAAAGCTAGTGTCTCAACTAAATTAATGGGATTAGTGAGATCGATTTGAGATTCATCAAAATCACTTTGACATACAACTGGCTCAATTCCGGCATTTTGTAATAATTTACGCCGAGCAGGGGAAGCAGATGCTAGGACAAATTTTGGGATATTCATGATATTGGACAATTGACAGCAGACACTTGAAAATTAAGAATGGTTAATTGTCCACTGTCAATTGTCAATTGTCAATTGTCTACAAATCTTCAACATACCGTTTCAGCTCCCGTGCCATTCGCTGCATTCCGCGATGTTCATCGACACGAATAAATGGCAGAAAAATCCGAGATAAAATTCCCGAAAAATAGCTTTTGTGAACATACTTAGTTCGACGAACACCAATCTCTTGTAACTCAAACACATACTCATTACGAAAGCCACGAATTGAAGAAACCCATTTGAGACAAACCTCTGGTTGCACTTGCACAATCAAAGGTTCAAACTCCGTTTCCTCGTCATGAGGTAACCGCCGCAAGGATAAAGAAACCTCTTGTCCCTGACGAAAGTGTAATTTGGAGTCACAATCAAATAAAAATGTGTTCCAATATTTCCACCTATCCTTCTGACACAAAACTTGCCATACCTTTTGCTTTGAAGCATTAATATCAATTTCAGTATAAAGACTAGCCATAAAAAAGTCAAAAATCAAAACGGGGAATAGGGAATGGGGAATAGGGAATAGGGAATTAAGTCACGCATTCAAAAAAAAGTTTTTTCCTGCCCCTAGCCCTAGCCCCCCAGATCCCCAACCTATTCACCATGGTACGCTAAAGGTTATTTTAGAATTTGGTATTAAAATTTAACAAGAGCATGGCAGACCTAACACCGAATCCTAGCTTTAGTTTAACCATTCGCTTGGAACTGCCCAATCGTAGCGGCATGTTAGCTAGCGTCACTCAGGCGATTGCCGAAGTTGGTGGTAACTTAGGGCAAATTAGCCTCATAGAACAAACTCACAAGATTGCCATTCGCGATTTGAGTGTTGATGCTGCCAGTACTGAACATGCCGAACAAATTGTTCAAGCGGTTAAAGTACTTCAGGATATCAAAATTTTGGACGTGTACGATCGTACTTTCAATATCCATCGCGGCGGCAAGATTGCAATTGAGAGTAAATTGGATCTGCACAATCAGTCCGATTTGTCAATGGCTTATACTCCTGGAGTGGGTCGAATTTGTAAGGCGATCGCACAAGATCGAGATCGAGTTTATGCCCTGACGATTAAAAGCAATACGGTAGCGATTGTTACTGACGGGAGTGCCGTATTGGGTTTAGGAAATTTGGGGCCGGAGGCAGCTTTACCCGTGATGGAAGGGAAAGCCATGCTATTTAAAGAATTTGCCGGAATTGATGCTTTTCCCGTCTGTTTAGCTACCCAAGATCCAGATAAAATTGTCGAAACAGTCAAAAATATTGCTCCTGTATTTGGCGGGGTTAACTTAGAAGATATTAGCGCCCCTCGCTGCTTTGAAATCGAAAGCCGACTCAAGAAAGAATTGGATATCCCCGTCTTTCATGACGATCAACATGGGACAGCAATTGTCAGTCTAGCGGCTTTAATTAATGCCCTGAAACTAGTGAAAAAATCCCTAGAAGACGTGCGGATTGCGATTAACGGGGCGGGGGCGGCTGGAGTTGCGATCGCGCGGCTCCTGCGGCAAGCAGGAGCCAATCATATTTTGATGTGCGATTCTAAAGGAATTCTCTCCAAAAAACGTTCCGATTTAACTCTGGAGAAACAAGAATTTGCTGTGGAAGCCAGCGGGACTCTGGTAGGTGCTATGGTTAATGCTGATATCTTTATCGGTGTCAGCGCCCCTGGGGTTTTAACTCCAGAAATGGTACGGTCAATGGCAAAAGATCCGATTGTCATGGCAATGGCAAATCCCATCCCCGAAATTCAACCAGAATTAGTTGCCCACGATGTAGCAGTCATGGCAACAGGGCGAAGCGATTATCCCAATCAAATTAATAACGTCCTCGCCTTTCCCGGAGTATTTCGCGGCGCATTAGACTGTCGGGCATCGGCAATTACCACCAATATGTACCTGGAGGCAGCATTTGCGATCGCGGAGTTAGTGAATGCTACAGATTTAGATCGAGAACACATTATCCCCTCTGTCTTCGATTCGCGAGTCGCCACCGCCGTAGCCGGGGCAGTGCAACAGGCGGCACGTCACGATGGTGTAGCGCGACGGTAGTCAAGGGAGTGGGATGGGGGAAAAGGAAATAAAACTCAAAACTCTCTTCCCCTTGGATTATCTGACTTGGCAGAATTATTATTCACCAGGAATGGCAGAAGTTTCTGGGGGAAAAGTACCATGTTTTCCTTTTACCCACATTAAAATTAGGGAATGGGAAGATGGGAAGATTTTTCAGGAATGAGGAATGAGTTTTCTCCCCTGCTCCTCAGCTCCCCTGCCCCCTTGCTCCCCCTGCTCCCCCTTCCGCCCACTTAAGGAGTTAATTATGGTTGAATTACTAAAGTCGATCGAACTACCTCCCCCATTTCCAGATCATACTCAATTGCCAGAGGAAGATGGTACTTTTGTGAAAAATTTTCAGGAGCATCCCCAAAGTATAATTCTCACTGATTCAATTGGCTCAGTATTGCAAGAGCGTCATCCGGATGGACAATATTGTATCGGGCAAGATTCTGGTATTTATTGGCGAGAAACAGAACCTCCAGAAAAGGGTGCAGAAGCTCCTGACTGGTTTTATGTCCCTAATGTACCGCCTAAATTAAAAGGAGAAATTCGCCGTTCTTATGTCCTGTGGCGGGAACATATTGCACCGCTAATTGCTTTGGAATTTGCTAGTGGAAATGGAGATGAAGAAAGGGATAAAACTCCTTTATCTGTCTCAGAAGAAGGGGTGACGACTAAGCCAGGGAAATTTTGGGTGTACGAACAGGTGGTGCGAATTCCTTATTACGGAATATATGAAATTAAGAGTAGTAAGTTAGAAATGTATCAGTTGGTAGCCGGATTTTATCAAAAATTAGAACCAAATGAAAGAGGTCATTATTTTATTTCCCCTTTAGAAATAGAACTAGGTTTATGGAGAGGAAGCTATCAGAATCAGGAGCAGATGTGGTTGCGTTGGTGGGATAAAGAGGGGAATTTGCTCCTCATTGGGAATGAAAGGGCAGAAGTAGAAAGCGATAGAGCTAACCGGGAAAATCAACGCGCTCAAGAGATGGAAATGGCTCTCGTTGAGCAAAAGCAACGCACTCAAGAAGCTGAAATTAAAGCTGCCCGACTAGCTGAAAAATTGCGATCGCTAGGAGTAGATCCCAATAGTATCGATCCTTAAACTTGTTCTACAAAAAAATAGGAAAACCCTTACCTAATATAAGTTTCACATTTATTCAGCTAGCCCTAGCTATAAAATCAGTGGTGTGTGGAGATGATACTTTCGCTTAAGGATAACTCTGTGTGGTGGCAAGTGCAGCACTACTCGGAATTGCTCTACGTGTTAGTAGTGCGGAATCTCAAGGTGCGTTATCGCGGTTCCTTTTTGGGAGTATACTGGAGTTTGCTCAACCCGTTGATGATGACGGGGTTATATGGGGCAATTTTTGGGACGGTATTTGCAAGTTATTACAATAACTCTATTATTAATTATTTAATGGCGGCCTTTACTGGGCTAGCGATTATTAACTTTTTTTCGGCTTCGACTTCTCAATCTTTGGCAAGTGTGGTGGGGAATGGGGCGCTGTTAAATAAGATTCGCCTGCCTGTGAGTATTTTTCCTGTCTCTACGATTGGGGCGAATGTTTTTCAGTTTGCCGTTGGGGTACTGCCAATCTTGGAGATAGTGACATTTGTCAAGTCTCAAAGTTTTCTGAATATGCTGGCACTGTTTTTACCTTTGCTGGCTTTAACTTTTGTTTGTACGGGTGTGGGCTTTTTTGTGAGTAGTTTATATGTTTTTTTCAGAGATTTACCTTATTTTTATGAGTTGGTTGTATTTGTACTGGGAATTAGCAGTCCGGTATTCTATCCTCCTGCCATTGTGCCAGAAAAAGTGAAGCTTGTCTTGAATCTCAATCCGTTATCGCCAATTATTGAAAGTATTCGTCAGATTGCTTTATCGGGGACTGTGCCAGACTTGACTCTGATTTGGGGAGCTTTGTTAACCAGTGTGCTAGTTTTAGTAATGGGTTGGGCGTGTTTTCATGGCTGGCGGACTCAATTTATGGATTTGCTGTAAATGACGGAAGCGATTAGGCTGGATAATATTTCTCTCTGGCGACGCACCCAGGAGGAGTTTTCTTACGATTTGAAGAAAACGGTACTATCTATTTTGGAGGGTAATTATCGCAAAGCAGTAAAGAAGTTGGTATTGAAAGAAATTGATTTATGGGTAGAGTCTGGGGAAAAAGTAGGAATTATTGGCGCAAATGGTTCGGGAAAATCTACTTTACTTAAGGTGATTTGTGGGATTCTCCAACCAACTAGTGGAAAGGTGCGGGTGCGAGGGAAAATTGCGCCGCTGATTGAGTTGGGGGCGGGTTTCGATCCCGAAATCTCGGTGAGAGATAATATTTGGCTCTATGGAGTATTATTGGGTTTTTCGCGACGGGAAATAAAAGAGAGGGCGAAGTCGATTTTGGAGTTTGCCGAGTTAGAGGATTATGAGTTAGTGCCAGTCAAGGGGTTGTCTTCCGGAATGGTGGCAAGGTTAGGGTTTGCGATCGCAACTGATGTCCAACCAGATATTCTGATTTTAGATGAGGTATTCTCCGTAGGGGATGAAAGATTTAAAAACAAGTGCAAAAAACGCATTGAAAAGTTTTGGCAAGGAAAGGCTACGATTTTGGTAGTTTCCCACGATTTAAGTTTGATCGAACAATACTGCGATCGCGCCGTTTGGTTGGATAAGGGGAAGCTGAGATTGACGGGAAGTGCCGATAGGGTGGTGAATTCTTATCTCGATTCTGTCAAAGAAGCCAATTTGGGTTCCTAGTAAGGACTGAGCGTGCTTGTAAACACAGCATTTTCAGGCACGCTCAGTGCCTACTACAAACGACTGCATCCCATTTCCTCCTGCCAGACAGTTGCGATCGCGCCTCAATTACCCTAAACTGCAAGGAATGGTTTTTCGCCAGTGGGTTTCTATCCTGATACCGCAATGAGCTGATGAATGGAACTTTAGAGGCTTGATGGGCATCAGGGTAAACTAATTACGTTGAAGGTTTGTGAGTTGTGTGGAGGTTAATGCGAGGAATTATTGGCAAGGCTAGCGGATTAAGGCGGCAGCTACCGATTTCCGAAGGGGGGTGGGCGAAGTTCGATTTGCTAAGAACTTTGGTGCGTCGGGATTTGGAGGCGCGATACAAGGGTTCGGTATTGGGTAATTTGTGGCCTTTGCTCAATCAATTATCCCAATTGCTGATTTATACTTATGTCTTTTCCATTGTCCTGAATGTGAAGCTAAGTCTTAAGGGATTGCCTGATGAGAGTAAGCTGGCTTTTGGTTTCTGGTTGTTTGCTGGGTTATTACCTTGGTTAGCTTTTACAGGTGGGTTGACACAAGCAGCGGGTTCGGTAATAGCACAGCCAAATTTAGTGAAGAAGGTGGTATTTCCCCTAGCTTTGTTGCCTTTAGTCCCCATATTATCAACATTTATTGAAAGTTCTTTTGGGTTGGCAGCGCTGATTGTTTTTGTGGCAATATTCTATGGCTTCTTGCATGGAACTTTGGCACTTTTACCGTTGGTTTGGTTAACTCAGTTGTTATTAACAACAGGGTTGGGGTATTTAGTCGCAGGTTTGACGGTATTTTTGCGGGATATTCCTCAGACTTTGGGGGTAGTTTTGAATCTTTGGTTTTATTTTACACCCATTGTTTATCCAGCGGCTGTGATTCCAGAGGGTTGGCGAGATTGGGTGTTTTGGTTGAATCCTTTGGCAGCAATTTCTGAGGTGTATCGAGATATTGTTTTGACTGGAGAGGTAACCCACTGGGGAGAGTGGGGGGTTGCGGCTGGGGTGTCTTTGCTGGTATTTTATTTGGGTTTATCAGTTTATCGGCGATTGCGTCCGGCATTTGCTGATGTACTGTAAAAGCTGAATTGACTGCTTGATTTGTCATAGTCGTAGTCGTTGGTGTGGTGATGAGTGAGATTGCGGTTTCGTTAAAGAATGTCTCGAAGTGTTTTAAGCGGTATCCCCATCCTGCGGATAGGCTCAAGGAGTTGTTGTTTCCGGGGAAGAGTCGGGCAGAGGAGTTTTGGGCGCTGCGGGATATTAATTTGGAGGTTATCAAGGGGCAAACTCTCGGTATTGTAGGGCGAAATGGTTCCGGAAAAAGTACGCTACTACAAATTATTGTCGGGACTCTGACAGCGACGACGGGTGAGGTACAGGTAAATGGTAGAGTTTCCGCTTTACTGGAATTGGGTAGTGGATTTAATCCAGAGTTTACCGGAAGGCAGAATGTATTTTTTAATGGGCGGATATTAGGGCTGCCAGAAGAAGAGATTGAAGCTAAGTTTGACGAGATTGCCGCTTTTGCTGATATTGGCGATTTTATTGAGCAACCTGTTAAGACTTATTCCAGTGGCATGTTTGTCAGGTTAGCTTTTGCGGTGGCAATTAGCGTTAATCCCGATATTTTAGTGGTGGATGAGGCATTAGCAGTTGGGGATGAAGCATTTCAGCGAAAGTGTTTTGCCCGGATTCAAGGGATTCAAGAAAGAGGGGGAACAATTCTTTTTGTTTCTCATGCAGCATCTTCAGTGGTAGAATTGTGCGATCGCGCTATTTTAATTGATTATGGTGAATTGTTATTGTCGGGTTCTCCGAAGCTGGTAGTTTCTAAGTATCAGAAGTTGATTTATGCACCGCCAGATAAGATAGAAGAATTACGTCACGAAATTAGAGATTTTAACAGCCAAAAGTTGAGTATTTACAGTCAATCCGGAGTAACTAAAAGACAGATAGGAACTAAGTTAATCGCTAAATTGTTACAAAAAGGTCACGATCTATACGATCCTGGATTAGTACCGAAGACGACAATCTCATATATTGCTCAGGGAGCAAAGATTGAAAATCCATGTATTACCAATAAAGAAGGAAAAGTTATCAATATCCTCTCTAGAGGAAAAGACTATATTTATAGTTACGAAGTCAAGTTTACTGAGACAGCTTACAAGGTTCAATTTGGGATGCTGATTAAGACAGTAAGTGGTTTTGAACTGGGAGGTGGCATATCTCATCCTACAGGAGATGGTGTTTCCTGTATCGAGTCAGGTACTGTAGTTAAGGTAGAATTTAAGTTTTCTTGTAGGATACTGCCAGGAGTTTATTTTGTAAATGCGGGGGTATTAGGAATTGTTAATGGTAGCCAAACTTACATGGATCGCCTTATTGATGCTGCTATGTTTAGAGTGCAAACAGAAGAAGATTTGCTAGTCAATACTATTGTTGACTTTAATATAGAACCCAGTGTTTTATTGATGATGCAGCAAGTTACAGCCTAATCTAGATTAAAGCAGAGTGATGGAGATAGTAGATTCAAAAAAATCAGTTTTAATAATTACGGGGATGCACAGATCCGGAACTTCTCTCGTGGCTTCTTTGCTTCAGAGTGCTGGGGTAGATATTGGTGATAGATTGATGGAAGCAGGGGAAGGAAATGTTAAAGGGACATTTGAGAATCTTGATTTTGTGGAGTTTCACAGAGAGGTTTTATTTTCACAGGGAATTAGTCAGGAAGGATGGACTTTAGAAAGCAAGATTAAGGTTCAACCTCAGTTTATAGACAGATCCAAAACAATCGTTGATAAAAACTCATTCCACTCTAGTGATATTTGGGGTTGGAAAGACCCACGCACAACTCTTTTCTTGGATTTTTGGAATAATTTACTCCCAGAGAGCAAATTTTTATTGATGTATCGCTCACCTTGGGAAGTTGTTGATTCTTTGTATAGACGTGGAGATGAAGTATTTTTTAATCATCCTGAGTTTCCTGTTCAGGTATGGATGAATTATAACAGGGTAATTCTAGAGTTTTATGATTGCTTTTCTGATAAGTGCTTGTTGTTAAATCTGGAAGACATAGTAAGCAATTATCAGTTACTAGCTGATGCAATTGAAAAAAAGCTAGGACTTTCTCTTTCAATAAGTGTCGCAAGTATTTACGATAAATCTTTACTTCATCGTCAAATATCTAGTTCTCATCGACCTTCCTTGATCGAACACTATTTCCCAGATGCGATAGCTCTTTATGATGAACTTAATGCTAGGGCTAAAGATATAGATAAGTTCAATTATTATAGTGAACTTACACAAGTTTATTCTTACAGTGTATGGGCTTTTCAGGATTGGTTAGATCTGCGTAGGAAACAAAAAGAACTGAAACGAATAAACTCTCAATTGGAAGAATCACAAGCACAACTACAACAAACTCA
>DOIX01000273.1:20815-48610 GCA_003511885.1 Cyanobacteria bacterium UBA11153 | reverse complement strand
AAGCACAACTACAACAAACTCAAAGTGAATGGAATCTATCGCAAAATACAATACAAGAGACTAAAGCTGAACTAGCTCGCTCACAAGGACAACTAAAACAGACTCAACGTGAATGGGAGCTATCCCAACAAATAATTCAAGCGATGGAGAGTAGCAAATTTTGGAAACTGAGAAAATATTGGTTCAGACTAAAACAGTCAATGGGATTACCAATAAATGAGTGAACGAGAGCGATCGCAATCCTATGTAGTTAAGGAGATATAGCTATGTCAGTAGATCTAGAAAATGTGTCTTGTGCAATATGTGGTAGTCATACCACTAAACCTCTATATAAAAAATATAATCTTTTTATTTCGTCCTGTCAGAAATGTGGTTTAGTCTATGCTAACCCACGCTTATCCAAATCTGAAATTTGGGATCGTTATAGTCCAAATTATTTTTGGCAAGAATATTTACCCTCATTAGGAGTGCAAAAGGGTCAATATGATTTGGACTTTTTTGATGCTCGTTATGGCGGAATGTTAAGACTAATTGCTAGCTATAGTCAACCACCAGGAAGATTGCTGGAAGTAGGAACAGGAGCAGGTTTCTTCTTGAAAGCAGCACAACGAGCAGGTTGGGATGTCGCAGGGATTGAGGTATCCGATGCGGGAGTTGATTTTGCTAAAACTCAGTTGCATTTAGATGTTAGACAACAAGCAGCTGAGGAAATAAGTTTCGCGGATAACACGTTTGATGTAGTAGTTATGTTTGACGTAATTGAACACTTACTAGATCCACAGATTACCATTCTTTCCCTACGACGGGTTTTACGGGATAAAGGAATATTAATAATTGCTACTCCTAATTTTAAAGCTCTGAGTCGCTTGGCTTTAGGAAGAGACTGGGCGGTATTGAGTCCGAAAGAACATCTATATTATTTTACTCAAAAAACTTTGACTAATTTTTTGAGTAAAAATAGATTTGATAATATTTATTTTGTTAAAAATTTTTCTGATTTTGGTGTATTTGAAACGATGAATCCACGCTACACTCACGCTCCTAACTCCTGGAGGACAAAAGCCTACTTAAAATTTGTTGAACGGCTAGGCTCCTTGGTATTTCGTCCCATTCAAAATCTGGGGCTGGGGGATACACTTTTATGTGTTGCGCAGGCTTGTTAAAAATATATGTTTGAATTATGTCAATATTTTTTAATATACAGAAATATTCTCTGTTATAGAATGTGATTAAATACTACCACAGACCTAACACTAAAGTTTATCTTGAAGAACGCCCTCTTATTTCTACAAATGAGGGTGGTAAAGTTGCTATTGATCCTGTTTTGCTATCTCTTTGGCAGGAAGCTAATGGTCGTGATTTAGAAGAAATTATTACCCATTTTAGAGCTGATGGAGCTATCCCCAAGGCTATTCTGGCTGGACTAGCTTGTTTAGCTGAGGCTGGATTGCTGATCAGAGAAGTAAAAAATGAACCTCAGCCTAGAATAAGTCTTTCAGGCGCTCTAGTCTCTGTGGTAATGGTTAGCTATAACAGTCAGGATTGGTTGGATGAGTGCCTGCAATCTCTTTTAGATCAAACCTACTCTCCTATAGAAATTATATTGGTAGATAACGGTTCTACTGAAGACTCATCAGAGTGGTTAAAAGTTCGTTATCCAGATATTAAATGTATCAGGATAGAAAAATCCCAGTCATTAGCTTCTGCTCTCAATCAAGGGGTAGCAGCAGCAAAAGGAGACTATTTTCTTCTATTAAACCCAGATATCAAACTCCAATCTGATGCAGTAGCACAGATGGTGGTATTAGCGCAGAAAGATCCGTTATGTGCTGCTGTAGCCGCCAAACTTAAATTTTGGTGGGCATCTGCTTTTCTCAATGGCTTGGGTAATCGAGTCGAACCATTCTCGTGGGGAACTGATAATGCTATAGGACACTTAGATTTGGGTCAGTTTGACAGTTGGGATGAAGTTCCTTCTACTTGCTTTGCAGCTACTCTGATTCCCCGTTCAGTTTGGGAAGTTGTCGGTTCGGTAGACGAAGATTTCCCTCTGTATTATGAAGATGCTGAATGGTCTTATCGGGTGCGGTTGTTAGGTTATAACGTTCGTGTCGCTACCCAAGCAGTAATTTATCACGCCTTTGGCAGTAAAGTTCCTTCTAGTGAAGACAACGGCTTGACACCTCGTAAGTTGCGTAGAGTAGTACACGGTCGATTGCGATTCGCGGAAAAAATTTTAAGTTTTCCTTATTTGGTAAAATTTTTACGAAATTATGGATTAGAGGATTGGCAAAACTTTGCTAATTTCCTATCTCATCGCGATTTGTCTACAGCTTTGGCATATATTGGTGGTTGGTGGGATTTTGGCAAACAGTTACCAAAGCTTTTAAGAGAGCGTCGGGATTTACAAGCACGTCGTTCTCGCTCAGATGAAGAGTTATTTGCTCTACAAAAGGATATGCCTGCTGGGTTAGTCTGGCGTGGACTGCCAGAACTTACCTGGGATTTAGTCTTACATCATTATTTGCCTTTATTGCGCTTAAAAAAAACACGACCTATGCCTGAATTTCAATATCCCCAAAGCCGCCCTCACTTACTAATCGTGAGTAATGATGTGGTGGATACTAAAATGGCTGGTCCAGGAATGCGTTACTTAGAAATGGCGCGTGCATTAAGTACTGACTTGGATGTAACCCTGGCAATTCCTTCGGAAACTACATTAGAAGTTCCAGGTGTGCGTTTAGTGCGTTACTGGACAGAACGTCCAGGAAGTTTACATCTGTTAGTAGAAAATAGTGATATTGCCCTAGTCTCTGGCTACATGGTCGAGCAGTTCCCGTTTCTACAGCTAACTCAAACACGGATTGTGGTTGATTTATACGATCCATTTGTTTTGGAAAACTTACATTACTATGTAAACGAACCGATGGCGGCACAGGAAAGCTTAAATCAACACGCAGTAGATATTACTAACCGTTTAATTCGCTTGGGGGATTTTTTCATCTGTGGAAGCGATCGCCAGTTAGATTTCTGGATGGGTACATTAGCAGCTAATGGACGTATTAACCCACGGAATTTTGATCAAGATTCTAGTTTGCGCTCTTTAATAGATGTTGTGGGAATTGGCTTTCCCAACAGAGAACCCCGTCATAGTCCTATGCTACGGGGAGTCCATCCAGCTTTCCCAGATGATGCCAAAATCGTTTTGTGGGGAGGAGGTATTTGGAATTGGCTAGATCCCCTTACCCTAGTTCAAGCTTGGCCAAAAGTACTAATTCAGCACCCACAAGCACGGTTGGTTTTTCTGGGCACTCGCCATCCCAATCCCCTGGTTCCCGCCCATAGGATGGCAGAACAGACTCTTAGCCTTGCAGCGGAGATTGGTGAGAAAGATCGTACAATTTTCTTTTATGAGTGGTTGCCTTATGAGGAAAGAGAAGCACTTTTATGTGAAGCTGATATTGGGGTAACTCTTCATCCTCCTCATGTCGAGACCCGTTATTCAATCCGCACGCGGATTTTAGATTATCTCTGGGCACGTTTACCAGTTCTAGTGACTGAGGGAGATGTTACCAGTGAGTGGGTCAGTCAATACAGTGTTGGGCGGGTAGTCCCTCCTTTAAATGTGAACGCATTAGTAGAAGCTTTAGGAGAGATGCTAGAAATACCTAAATCGACATGGAATTCAGGATTTGACCCTTTGCGAGATTATTTTAGCTGGCAACAAGTTGTCAAACCGCTCCGCGATTATTGTTTACAAGGAGAGTATGCTCCTGATCGCCAACAGCGCAGCCTACCCGCAACATCACCGCCAGTTGCTGTGAGAGGTGGAAAGCTCAAGAAAGCTATAGAAATTTGGCGTAACGATGGATTTCTAGTACTTCTATCTCGGATTAAACAAAAGCTTCGTCAGCGATTTGCAGGAGTATAGTGCTGATGAAAATATTACACGTTACTCAAGGTTATTCCCCTGGAATTGGTGGTACAGAATGGCTAATTCAGCGCGTCTCCGAAGAATTAGTGCGGCAATTCGGAGACGAGGTAACTGTTTTTACTACTAATTGTTTCAATGGAGAAGGTTTCTTCAAGCCTGAAGCACCAAGAATGCCGACAGGATGGGAAGAACTCAATGGTGTTAAAATCAGACGTTTTCCAGTTTATAGCCGTATCAGCCAAATTTTTCGTAAACCCCAAGCGCTTGCCTATCGTCTCAACTTGCCCTACAACGAATATTTACGAGCTATTGCTGGTGGTCCAATTATTCCTGGATTGGAAAAAGCGATCCGGGAATTTCCTGCTGATATTATTGTCGCCTCTTCTTTTCCCTTGTTACATATGTTTGCAGCTTTAAACGGTGCTAAGAAAACGAAACGTCCATGTGTATTTTATGGCGGATTACATCCAGAGGATAATTGGGGATTCCAGCGTCATACAATCTACCGTGCAATTCAGGAAGCAAACTCTTATGTTGCTTATACAAAATTTGAGGCTGATTATGTGATTGAAAGAGGTGCATCGCCTGACCGGGTGTTCGTAGTCGGACTGGGCGTAGATCCAGAACAGTTTAATCTTATTTCTAGTAATGAAGCCAAATCTAGTTTGGGTTTTGGTGATAACCCATTAGTAGGTTTTATTGGGCAATTAGGAGGTCATAAAGGGGTAGATACACTACTACGGGCTATGTCAATTGTTTGGCAAATTTATCCAGATGTTGATGTCTTAATTGCTGGAGCGCGTGCCATGTTTGCTGACTATTTGGAGGAGATGATCCGTCAATGGCCGCAGGAGTATCAGAATAAAGTGAAGCTATATTATAATTTTTCCAATGAAGAAAAGCCTCTGTTATTTAGTGCATTAGATATCTTTGCCTATCCTTCGGGTTTTGAATCTTTTGGCATCGCTTTCTTAGAAGGATGGGCTGCGAGTAAACCAGTTATTGGCTGTAGGCGAGGAGCAGTTCCTTGTGTAGTTGAATCCGGGCGAGATGGGCTATTAGTTGATTATCAAAGCGAACAGATGTTAGCTGAGGCTATTCTAATGTTGTTGCAAAATCCTAAGTGGGCAAAAAGTTTGGGAAGTTCCGGTTATCAAAAAGTATTATCTACATATAATTGGTCAAGATCGGCTCAATTGTTTAGGGAGGTTTATGTGAAAGCTAATAAATTGGATAATTGAAATAATAATAAATTGGATAATTGAAATAAATAAATTAAAATGAAAATTAAAATTCAGAATATTGTGGAAAATAAAATTCAATCGAAATTGACTAGCTTTTTATGGTTTATATTTTGTATTTATTGCTTAATTACATTCATGCCACTTCCTTTTGCAGTAAATATCGGTTTAGATCAATCCTGGCAATATGGAATCAGTTATGCAGCAGATGTCAATCTGGCTTTTGGTAGAGACATCATATTTACCTATGGTCCGCTTGGCTACTTGCTTCAGGGTTCAGTATTAACAGATAATTTCTGGTCAATATTAGTTTTTCGATTAACCGTACACCTTTCTCTATTTGTAGTTCTTATCATAAAGATAGCTAATTTGAGAAGTAATTTCATGAAGCTATCTATAGTTTTAAGTGTTTGGTTTGCCTATATTGTGTGGTTATACTCGCAAATTGACTATATATTACTTTTTATATTCTTAATCGTTTTGTCTTTTGAAAGAATATTTAAACCAAATTTAATTAATTTATCTTCTGTCATTTTAGGTGCTTTTACTGGATTTTGTTTGCTCACTAAGTTCTCTCTAGGTATTTACACGTTTATGGCTCTATTATTGTTTTTATCAACTAATGTAGTAATATCTTTTATATATAGACAATCTAATATTCTCATTAATTTAATATCATTAGCTAATGCTATACTAGCATCAGTATCTTTTGTTTTTTTATTTTTAAATTTTAAAATTAATCATATATATATATTAGGATTTTCTATTTTATTATCATTTTTATTAGCCAAGATTGTTATTAGCTGTGTGTCAAAAGAAAATAAAAATATATTGACAATATTTTGGTGTTTATTTTATATTATTTATATTTCTTTACTAACAGCAGCTATCGTTTATACATCTACTCCATTAATAGACTATCTATTAGGATCTATCAATATTTCTTTTGGTTATTCTAGTGCAATGAGCTTGGTTGGTTCTCCTTGGCAACTAGGTTTAGCAATTTCTCAGATTATTTTGATATTAATCATATTTTATTTTGTATTAGCTGAAGGTAATATAATAAATATATGCTTGAATATGAGTTTGATATTCGTTTTATTTATGTCTTTTAAGCATGGCTTCGTGCGCCAAGATATCCACACTCTAGCTTTCGCTACAGTGACACATTTAATAGTAGCTATATATATTTCTAAGCTCAAGAGAATTAAAGCAAAAAAATTTGCTTATTCAGTATTTATATATCTGTTTTTAACCTGGTTATTGTTTCCCCTAGAACCCACAAAGAATTACACTTATACATCGGTGGAAAAATTCTTCAATCTAGATCAATTTTATCAAAAAACCTCTGTATTGTTCAATATAAATTCTTACAGAGAAGAACTAAACAGAGCCAGCTTGAATAATCTAGATAAGGTTAAACTCCCTAGTTCGATAATGCAAATATTACAGCATAAAACAGTTGATATTTTTCCATGGGAGGTTTCGATAGCGGGAGCCAATGATATTAAGTGGAAGCCTAGACCAGTCTTTCAGTCCTATGTTGCTTATACTAGCTTCCTCGATCTTATTAATTCAGAAAGTTTGGAAAATAATCCCAGAGATTACATAATTTACCAGTTCGGCTCCCTTGACGGGAGACATCCTTTTACTTATGAGCCAGCAACTTTTTTCTACATTGCTTGTAACTATAGGTTGTCATCAAAAATGCCAGATTTCTTTAAAACATACGCTTTGTCAAATTTGATGCTTTTGGAAAAACGTCAATCAAATCTCTGTTCATCACCTCTGACAGAGGAAAAATTATCAGTTAAGTGGAATAACTATCTTGAATTAAAAGATCAAGATTTTACTCTAGCAAATATTAATTTTAATTATTCTTTTTGGGGAAACTTATACAAGAAACTTTTTAGAATACCACCGATAATGATGCAAATTAATCTGATTGATGGTTCCAGTTATTCCTACAGAATTATTTCTGAAAATTCCAATTCTGGCAAAGGTATTATAGTAAGTCATTTGCCAACAACAGATTCAGAAGCTCTGTCTTTTTTTAGAGGAGATCTTTTTGCACAAGTCAAATCATTAAAATTTTCTATAAATAATAAATTTTTGTTTAAGCAAAATATAAATCTTGTTTTGACAACTTATAACTTTCAATCTACATATAGCGAAGGAAGGAAAAGGATTGATATCTCACACTTAGAGTCAATTAATTTTTCACACAATCTATCCAATGAATATATAGGTTGGATAGATTCTAAACATGATAATATAAAAAGAGGTGATATGATTAATGCTGTGGGATGGGCTACTTCAATTATTTCAGGCAACCCAGTTTGGGTTTTGCTAACAGAGGGGTTAGAAAACAAGCCTATCGCAATTGCAAGAACGACTAGTCCCCGACCAGATGTTGTAAACTTTTATAAAAATAATGATTATGGATACTCTGGTTGGTCGGTTACCTTTAGTTCTAATAACCTAAAATATAAGAAGAATAATATAAGAGCTTGGGTTTATGAACCAGCTACAAATAAAGCCATACCTCTAAATGGTGAATATATTGTTGAAATTTATTAGATTCCAGTTCATCTGAATTGGCTGACCATGTACAATTGGACAGGCCAGATGTAGCGAAGGCTTTTGGCTCCAGTCAGTATGCCCAAGCAGGATGGCAAGTAGATGTCTTTCCCAAATCTCTTCCTTTAGGGGAAACTGTAATCAAGGCTTGGGTGTACAATCCAGACAATAAAGAATTCGTCAAATTGAATGGCGAACCCAAAATCAAAGTGGTGGAGTGAGTAATGAAAATATCAGTTGTAATACCAGCCCATAACGAGGAAGGCTGTCTGCACGGAACAGTCAGCAATCTTGTTGATACCCTCAAACAATCGAATATACCTCATGAGATTCTCATTGTCAACGACAATAGCCGAGATAAAACTTTAGCCATTTGTCAAGAATTATCACAAACCTTCACAACTGTTCGCTACGTTAACAATCAACCACCTAATGGTTTTGGTTTTGCTGTGCGTCGTGGTTTGGCGGAGTTTTCTGGCGATGCTGTGGCGATTATGATGGCAGATGCTTCCGATGACCCCAAAGATTTGGTAGCAGGATATTATAAGTTACAGGAAGGATACGACTGCGTTTTCGGTTCCCGCTTTATCAAGAAAGGCTTAGTCGTTGATTATCCCCGCCACAAATTATTGATAAATCGTTGGGCTAACTGGTTTGTCAAAACATTGTTTGGTCTCCGTTATAATGATGTGACTAATGCTTTTAAAATTTACCGTAGCGAAGTGATTGATGGAGTACAACCTATTCTTAGCCATCATTTTAACCTGACAGTTGAACTGCCTTTAAAAGCAATTGTGCGAGGATATTCTCATACTGTAATTCCCATGCACTGGTACAATCGCACAACGGGAATATCTAAGCTAAAAATTAAGGAAATGGGTAGTCGATATCTTTTTATTGTTCTCTACGTTTGGCTAGAAAAACACCTATCCCGTGGCGATTACCACCGGAGTCAAAACTTAGCTCAACTAAAAACTGATACTATGTTTAAGTTTCCCTCACAATCAGCTAGAGAATAAATTCTCTTTTTGGTAGCTAAAGTTGCTTGAAACTGATAACTTGCACCATTGTCAATAAGCCAGAAAACCCGCCGTAGAATTAATTCTACTGCTAATAGCTCAAGTCCATTTTAATGGACTAAAATTCAGCTCAAGTCAGTTAAAACTGACTTAAGCTATTAGACAGTGGTTTGAACCACTGTCGGGTTATCGCGATTGTTGCAAGATTTGAGTTGAAACCAACTCCTGCTAATTTTAGTCCATTTAGGATTTACGCAGCAACTCTATTAATCCTGTAGCTGGTGCGTTATGCTATGCTAACGCACCCTACGGAGCGAATCTTTCTGTGAGTGTCGATCTTAGTTAATTGAAGTTAAATGCCAGATCAAATTTTAGTATTAGGTGGCGCAGGCTTTATCGGAAGTTCACTCGCCATTGGTTTAAAAAAGCTCCATCCAGATTGGCAAATTATCTGCTTAGATAACTTGCGAAGGCGGGGTTCTGAGTTGAATTTACCTAGGCTAAAAAAACTAGGGATTCAATTTATTCACGGTGATATTCGTTCTCCATTTGACTTGGAACCAGGGGTGTTAAATGTAGAGACAATTATTGACTGTTCGGCGGAACCTTCTGTGCTAGCAGGATTCACATCACCCCAGTATGTTCTCCAAACTAACTTGCTGGGAACGATTAATATTCTGGAATTGGCTAGACAAATTCAAGCCCGTTTATTATTTCTATCCAGTAGCCGCATCTATCCAATTGCACCGCTTAATTCATTAAACTTACTGGAGTTACCGACGCGGTTGGAAATTGCGACAAATCAGAATATCCCTGGTATTTCTCAACAAGGAGTTGCTGAGGATTTTCCTTTACAGGGTTATCGTTCTCTCTATGGTACTACTAAATTGTCCTCGGAACTTTTAATTGAAGAATACAGACAAGCTTATGGTATCCTTGCTATTATCAATCGCTGTGGAGTTGTGACAGGACCATGGCAAATGGGTAAAGTCGATCAGGGAGTTTTTGTCTTGTGGGTGGCTGCACACTATTTTCAAAAACCTCTCAGTTACATTGGCTACGGCGGGACAGGCAAACAAGTGAGAGACTTGTTACATGTTGACGATTTGCTCAAACTCGTTGACTATGAGTTAGAGCATTTTGTCGAATTAGATGGGGAAGTCTTGAACGTTGGTGGTGGTGCTAGCAATAGTCTCTCTTTACTAGAGACAACTCAGCTATGCCAAGCCATTACCGGAAAATCTACCCAAATCCAATCCGTAGCGGAAGAACGTCCTGGGGATATTCCAATTTTTATCACGGATTCGTCCCAAGTTACCCAAAAAACGGGCTGGTATCCTATAATGAATCCCCAAGCCACCCTCGAAGATATTTATCGTTGGCTGTCTGAAAATGAAGCGATTCTCAGTTCAGTGTTTGAGTGAGAATGTTAGATCTGTGTTGTGTGAAATGAGTGAGGAGTAAAATGTCTACTGTTTTAATTACGGGATCGGCAGGTTTAATTGGTTCGGAATCGGTTCATTTTTTTGCCCAACTTGGTTTTAATATTGTGGGCATTGATAATGATATGCGGGCTTTTTTCTTTGGGGACTCTGCCTCAACTGCCTGGAACCGGAATATGCTGAAAGATAAGTATGGCGATCGCTATCATCATTATGACATTGATATCCGCGATCGCGATAAAATAGAAACTCTCTTTAAAGACTACTCTTCTGATATCACTTTAATCATCCATACTGCCGCTCAACCTTCTCATGATTGGGCAGCCAAAGATCCTCACACTGATTTTACCGTAAATGCTAATGGCACTTTAGTTTTACTAGAAGCCACTCGTCAATATTGTCCGAATGCTGTTTTTATCTTTACCTCAACTAATAAAGTCTATGGAGATACTCCCAATTATCTCCCCTTGCAAGAATTAGAAACTCGCTGGGAAATCGAGCAAAACCATAAATATCAGGTTGGGATTGACGAGTCAATGTCAATTGACTATGCCAAACATTCTCTTTTTGGGGCATCCAAAGTAGCTGCTGATATCTTAGTCCAAGAATATGGTCGCTATTTTGACATGAAAACAGTTAGTTTTCGCGGAGGATGTTTAACTGGTCCACTCCATTCAGGAGCGCAGTTACATGGCTTTTTAGCTTACTTGATGCAATGCACCATCACTGGCGAACCTTATACTATATTTGGCTATCAAGGTAAGCAGGTGAGAGATAATATCCACAGCTACGACTTAGTAAATGCCTTCTATCATTTTTATCAAAATCCTCGCTGTGGTGAAGTTTATAATATGGGAGGCTCTCGCCATAGTAACTGTTCTATGCTAGAGGCAATTACACTGTGCGAGAAAATTACAGGCAATAAGCTTCAATATAGCTACACGGATACCAATCGCATCGGCGATCATATTTGGTATATCTCAGACGTGAGGAAGTTTCAATCTCACTATCCGGAGTGGCAATATAAGTATGATATGGAAACTATACTGAGCGAGATTTACACTGCACAAGTATCTCAACAAAAGCAGCGTCACTCTGTCAGTAGTTTGGCATCTGAAAAAGAACAGAGTCTTAATGGCAAGTTATTGTTGCCAGTATAGACTAGGTTTGCTTAGTAGCTTTAACAAACATTTGTCCACCCAAAAAGTGCCATAATAATGGAAACTTGAGGTAGACCTTCAACAACAGAGGAGAACTAGGTCTACCTTTAGTAGAAAATGGTAAAAATTTCGGGATCAGGACATCAATAGAAAAACCAATCGTTTCCATAATCTCTTGGAGAGAAATATGAGTGATAGGTAGCTGATGATCGATAAAATCATAGTACTCTTTGAAGGAGTACTTAAAATTAGGTTGAATGACAAGGAGAGAGCCGCCAGGTTTAAGATGATTAAAACAAAACATTAAAACCTCCATTAACTCTTCTTTGCACCCCAGATGTTCAAAAAAGTTAGAAATAAATATGATGTCAAAAAAATTAGGCATAATATTTTGATTTTCTGGGATTAAGATATCAATATTCATAACCTTAACATCAGAATTGGCAAATTCTTTGGCATCAGGATTGAGATCGATTAAATATTTTTGCTGGGCTTGGATGTTGTTAATAAATTCACCATATCCTCCCCCGATATCCAAAACAACAGAGTTGGGATTTACATAGTTTTGTAAAAAGGAGTTGATGAGAACTTTCCATAGGACTAATTTTTCTTTTTGCTGTTTGTAGTCAAAGCGATTAGCATAGAGTTTTTTAAGATAGTCTTGTTTGTTCATAAATAATTATCCTTGTTCGACAAGCTGATCTTAGTATAATATGGTTTTAACTCAATGAACCTGTAGATCTTACATATTTCTATTAATTAATGATTTTTATCTCTAACTGATGTGATATACTTCCTCACCGTCAACTACCACTCAACCCAACTAATTGAGCAATTAATCAACTCAATCCCCACTCACCCAAACATCCCCTATCAAATCATCATCGTTAACAACTCCCCCGAAGACAAAACAATCCAAAACCTGAAAACAAAATCTCTCCACATTCTCAATTCCCAAACCAACCTAGGCTTTGGCAACGCCTGTAACCTAGGATTAAACTGGATTTACAATCAAAACCCTAATGCCATAGTTTGGCTGATAAATCCTGACACCTACCTCCCAGAAAACACCCTAGAAAAAGTCCCCACCTTCTTTACCTCCCATCCAGAAGTTTCTATCCTCGGTACTCTCATCTACACCCCCAGAAATGATATCTGGTTTGCTGGAGGTAAATTTATCCCGAAAATCGGCGCTATTCTCACTATTGACTTACTTTCATCCCATCCAGAAAAAGATTATATATCTTGCGATTGGGTGAGTGGATGCAGCCTACTAATTAACCTGTGCCACTTTCCAGAATGTCCCAAATTTAATCCCGCTTATTTTCTCTACTATGAAGACTTTGACTTCTGTCAGAGATATGGGATGGAGGGTTATCAAATTGCTATTACCTCCAAACTAGCAGTAATTCACCAACCCTCATCTATTACTAACCGAAATATCCGAGAAAAATTTAAACACAGTACCTATAGCTATTTACTAACCCTCGAAAAATACACAAATAAAACTATTTTATTCTTGCGATTTTTCCGACTTACCCTTCATGCCATTATTCTGCTAATACTCAAACCTAAAACTGCTATTGGTAAACTAGCTGGTATATTCAGCTATTTAAAGTATTATTCCTCTCTTTTGCTCAAAAGCGGATCAAAGGCATAGAGAATTCGATGATATAATTCAATTTTCCGTAAATTCATCATCCGTAGAGCAGGCATCTTGCCTGCGACTATCACCTACAGGCAAGATGCCTGTGCTACATTTGATATCCTGCGATTACCGAGTAGCGAATTACAGCGGTTCCTGCTGTATCTTCTCAACCATTGACTGTAGGGGCGGGTGCATTTGCGCCCAGATTTATTGTGGTAAACCAGAGTTTGTATACGCAAATGCACCCGCCCTACCCACCCGAAGCCGGGTTAAGCATTTGGATATAATACTTTGTGTTAAAGCAAAATCTTATCCCCCAAATGCTTCACCCCTACATGATGTTAAAATTTACCAGCGTAGGATGTCCTAACCCCTGTGGTGGTTGCTATATTTGTATTTTGCTACTTTATTAAGTATACCACTTAAAACATAAAACCATCAATAAACCATAAAGGAAACAAACCAAAATTGTCTAACCAACTTCTAGTAAATTTACCAATTCTCTTTGACAAGCCCACAGGTATAGCTACCTACGCCGCCAATCTTTTTCCCCATTTAAAATCCCTTAATCCCACTCTTCTAATTTCCTCTATCGCTGCCCAACACTTCCCTCTCGCCTCCGAATTTACATCCTATCCAATTCCCGGAAATTTAACTCCTGCCCAAGGGACAAAAGGACATTTCCGTCGCCTAGTCTGGACTCAATTTCAACTTCCAGATATCTACCAAAATCTCAAATCATCTCTCTTATTTTCCCCCATTCCGGAAGCTCCACTCTATACTAATTGCCGCTATGTAGTAACAGTTCACGATTTAATACCTCTCCGTTTCCCTAAAAAGTTTTCACCGCTAATACCTTACTTCCGCTACTATATTCCCCAAGTATTATATCAAGCCCAACATATTATCTGTGACTCCAAGGCAACTGCTAGCGATATTATTGATTTCTACAATATTCCAGCCAGTAAAATTACCCCCATTCTCCTCGGCTATAACAGTAATAATTTTGGCAAATTGGGAGTAGGGAGTGGGGAGTGGGGAGAAAAAAATAGAAAAAAAAAATGTCCTTATTTCTTATATTTGGGCAGGCACGATCCTTATAAGAATATTCACCGCCTAATTGATGCTTTTGCGGCTATGGCTAATTGCCGCGATTATGAATTGTGGATTGCAGGATCTGCCGATTCGCGTTATACCCCAATTTTACAAACAAAAGTTTATGAATTAGGTTTGAAGAATCAAGTCAAATTTCTGGACTACGTTACTTATGGAGAACTACCAATAATTATAAACGCTGCGATCGCACTCGTCTTCCCCAGTCTCTGGGAAGGCTTTGGCTTACCTGTTTTGGAAGCCATGGCTTGCGGCACTCCTGTCATTACCTCAAATCTTTCTTCCTTGCCGGAAGTTACGGGAGACGCGGCTATTTTAATTAATCCTTACAATACTGGAGAAATTACCGCAGCCATGGAAGCAATAGCCAGAGATAATAATTTGCGATCGCGCCTTTCTCATCTTAGTCTAGCTAGAGCCAGCCAATTTAGCTGGGAAAAAACAGGAAAAGCTACTAGGGAAATCTTAGCAAAATACATTTGAAGTTTTGACTAAGATCCCTTGTTAGTAATGCTATAATTAGAGATGTCTCACCACACACAGGAAAGACAATATGAGTACTACAAAAGAAATGGGCAAAGTATTAACCACTCTAACCATCACAAATCGCGCTGACGAGATTATCGCCAAGCGAGGAATCATTCCCCAAGAAGAAGTGCGATCCATCAGATTAAACAATGTCCTAGTAGATACAGGAGCAACAACCTTGTGCTTACCTCCAGACGCGATCGCAACTTTGGGACTAGAACTATTAAAAGAAGTTTATGTCACAACAGCAACAGGTTTAAGTAAAGCCAGAATCTTTCAGGATGCGAAGCTTTATCTTTGCGGAAGGGAGGGAACCTTTGAATGTTTAGAATTACCAGGAGGTAGAGATGCACTTATTGGGGTAATTCCATTAGAAGCGTTAGGTTTAGAACCAGATTTACGGAATCAAACCTTAAAAGTATTGCCAGATGAATCAGTTGATACTTATTTGACTATTCTTTTTATCGATGATATACGGTTTCTCTGAATTTGAATAAACTGAATAATTAGTAAACTTACTCCAAGACTTACATATATTACTTGCGGTAACCAACTCCATATCACATAGGGGTAGAATTCTAGCTCGACTTCATTCGTATCTGGAGGAATAATTATACCTTGATAGAATCCGTTAATTATAACTGTTTTCAGTGCATGATTATTTGAAGTTGCTTGCCACTGAGGATGATACTGCTGACTGATAAATAAAAGTGTTTCTCGATCAGATGGGTTTAATTTAATATTGAAAAAATCATCAAACTTTACCAGATTATCCAAATTAACTTGTAATGATTCAGAACAGCATAATTTTAACGCAGCATCTTTGTCATTTATGAGATCGTAGTTGACAAACTGCGATCTCATAATTGGTGCGCTTAAAGTTTTGTAAATCTTGATATCATTTATTTCACCCACCTTAATAGTTAATTTGTTATCTAACTCCCTTTTAGAAATCACTACGCTTACTCCTGATAATCTAAAATTATCACTACTGATATTGAAGTCTGAGTCTAGCCTATCAAAGTATCTTCCATAGGTTTTAGTACCTTGCTTACTCCACTGCTGCACTACCTCCTGATAATTTTTTGATGAGAGAGAGTCATAAGAATTAATACTTTTAACTTGAAACAAAGATTCTTGATTAGGTGGTATTATTCTCGCCATTTCATCCCCTACAAGAGCAAAGCGAGAACCATCTGATGTTTGTTCTCTAATTATTGAAATTAATGGCGATGATGTCTGTATGGTATCTATTGGTCTAGCTAACATCATCGACTGTCCGTATATTAGGACAGATACAAGTGTTAATCCTTGGAGCAATACATATTTCCTAAAAACAATCAATATTGATAAACTGACAATTACTAACCAGCTAGCTATGACATAGTTTATTTTAAGAGAATTAGGAACTTTTAACCAAATCAAAAAATTCAATATACTTAAACTGCTTAAAGGTATTAAAGTCCATGCAAGTAAATAGATAGGTTTAGGTGCTTTATTTTTGATCGAGTAGTCAATAGCATAACCAGCTAGAATAAAACTGGGGATAATTGCGCCACCCAGAAGTTGACACCGAGATAGGTGGAAGCCCAGATGATGAACAGCAAACAGATAAACTGGAGGATAAATAGTACCAATCAAACAAAGAATACAAAATAGTTGCCAAGGCCATAACTTACGCCATTGTTTATCGGCAAATGATAAGATAAATAGAGTGAAATAAAGTGGATTTAAGCTGAGACCATTAAAAACAACTGAATAATTTTCTTGAATCGGATTCCCCAGCCAAAATGGATCGAAAATTGAAGACAGAAAAGTCCCTAAGTCTCTGAGGTTATGGATTTTGGGTAGTACAGCCAAAAAGAAATCATCGCTAACTCCACTTAATCTAGCCGATCGTTGGGAATTGATCAATAAATCGGCGTAAGCAGGTGAAGCCATCAATATCCCAGACAGAGCCATTCCCAATATCATTAAAGCTGTATAAATTTGATTTTTTACAGAAGTACCAGATTTAACTATACGGATTAATGTATAAGGAATAATCAGATAACCATAGAGAATTATCACTTGAGGATAGCTTGTCATCAAAAGGCTATAGGTGGCAAAGGAAATTCCTGTAGCTGTTGCAAGTGATGGTTTTTTGATGAATTCTGTATTTAGCCAGAATAGACAAACAAACCAACAAATTGGTGCAATAAATAAGACAAATGTGAGCCAATAAGAAATAAATATACCTAGAGATAAGCCTATAGCAGCAGTAGAGCAGGCAATAGGATGAAGATCTAATGCTTTCAAAAATAGAAATAAGAAAATTCCTGTTAGAGAAACTGTAACTACTGTTAAAACCGTGTACAGTACGAAAGGATTTTTGGTAAATATAGATAATATATTGGTTATCAAATATGCCTTGCCAAAGCCACTTAACTGAAAAGTAGGACGACCTAACTGAACATAAGGATTCCAGATTGATAGCCAGCTATGATGATTGCCATTTAGGTGTTGATTAATTTCCGGAATATATACAGAACTTTGATCGGAAAATTTTCTGTTAAATAGATAATTATCTGCGACAGTACGATCAATTCCTGATACTTCATAGTCATTACCATGGGCAAATATGACTTGACTATTGAAAATAACAGGAGCAAAGTAGAGAATCTGAACGATAATTAAACAGAGAAAAGATTGCTTATAGTTCATAAGTGAATAGTTATTGCCTTCTATGGAGAAGTTGATAGTTTTCTGGAAGACCTTTATTTGCTACAACTTCAAATTTATCTTTGAAGTGCTGATACAACAGAGGATGAGTATTTTTGAAGCGTAAATCGTCTCTACCATCTAAAGCCACATCCCCTAAAATTATCCAATTAACATTTTGCTTCCGGAGTTCTTCTATCATCTCTTTTTGCCTAGTATCTGTTTCAGGGAATAACAAGTAAATATCCCATACAGGTGATTTTCTGCCCAAAATTGGATAAAACATAGGCCAGTGAGGTGCGATGAGTAGTCCTTCATTCTGCTTAACTAACTGACTATTAATTGTGCTAACTGTGTCAATCAGGTTAGCCGTGCCTAAATCTATCCAAATGCGATCGCTACCAATCTTTTTTTGCACATATAGATCTGATGGTGCAGTCGCTTTAAGATAGTAATAACTAGATAAACCGACACTCAATAGTGTTCCTACTAAAGTTATCGACAACAGACTTATACTCAACTTTTTTTTGTAACCAGACGGTAAGGCTGAAGGAAGAGATATTAATCCAATTAAGAGAGGATGTATCGCTTGCCCTAAATGAGGTAAATCAGCACGAGAAAAAGCATAGTGCATATAGGTAAAACTTACAAAGCTAGATGCGACTAAAGTAGGGTTTTCTCTGATTGAATCCCGTTTGATAAAGCATAAATAGATAGCAGCTAAAGCATTAAATACAGGAAACATCAAGAAAAAGAGTCCTGTAAAAAAGGCATTAGCAGATTGTATTAAGTTGAGTTTACTATAATCGGCACGCCAAAACCAGGGTACTGGTAAAGGTAAATTAGTTCTACCGAAGCGAAACAAAAATTTGATACTATCTACAAAGCTATCAAAGAAACCCGGAACAACAGCCAGCATAAAAAACATGGGATAGTAGCCTAAAATAATGCCACCCACCCAAGCTAATAAGCGGCGAAAAAGATTAGTTCGATCCAGCTTCAACCAGATAAAAATTATTAATAGAAAAAATGATGCAAATGTGTATAAACCGTGATTACGTCCTAAAAAAGCAGCCACGCCAACAAAAACACCAGCGATCAAATGTTGAACCAATGAAGGATTTTCAATCAGCAAGATGGCAAAATATACCGCAGCCATGGCAATGCTAGGTTCAAAAAGTTTGTGGCGAGGATACATCCACAAAAGTAGTACTAATCCCTCAACTGTAAGTATCCAGTAAGATTTAGTTATCCGTCTTAGGGATAATAAACCAAAGGTTAAGCCTACAGCCTGAAAAATGCTATTGGATATTCTTAATGAAAGGAGACTATAATTGCCGAAAATTTTACACCAAGCTGCACCCCAGTAATATCTACCTGGATCGTAAGATTGAAAGTCTCGGACAGGTACTTCTCCCATTCCTGTCTGTATAGTGCCATACCAGAGAAAACCTTCGTCTCCTAAATTTATGCCAATGTTTCCTTGGAGTAAAAATGATACAGTCACAAGTGCTATAGACAGGAGAAAAGCTTTTACCGGAGTGGGTAATTCTTGCGGGTGAAGCCAACTAAAATTAATTATCATTAAAGAACTTTGCGATCGCAGTAACAATTAATTGAATCTGTGCCTCAGTTAATTCATAAAATATTGGCAAACGTAGGAGACGACTGGCAATATTATCTGTCACATCCATAGTGCCACTGACACTACCATATTTTCTCCCGGCTGGAGCAGAATGGAGAGGAATATAGTGGAACACAGTATTTATACCACAAACTCGCAATTTTTCGATCAAAGCTGTCCGGCTATCTAAGTCTGGTAACAATAGATAGTACATGTGAGCATTGTGCTGACATTGATTGGGAATAATTGGGCGACGTACATAGCCTTGAGATTCTAAATCGGCAAAGGCTTCATGATATTGTTGCCAAATATCCAGTCTCTTTCTGGTAATTTTATCTGCTGATTCTAATTGCGCCCAAAGAAATGCGGCATTAATTTCACTTGGTAAGTAAGAGGAACCAATATCCACCCAAGTATATTTATCGACTAATCCCTGAAAAAACTGAGTCCGATTAGTTCCTTTATGCCAAATTATCTCAGCCCGCTCTCCAAATTCTAAACCATTTATTAGTAAAGCTCCACCTTCCCCACAAATCACATTCTTTGTTTCATGAAAGCTAATTGCAGCTAGATGTCCGATACTACCTAATGGTTGCCCTTTATAAGTTGAGTTTACGCCTTGAGCCGCATCTTCAATTACTAGTAAATTATGACGCTGGGCTATGTCCATAATCTCATCCATTGCACAACTAACTCCAGCATAATGAACTGGTACAATAGCTTTAGTTTTAGGAGTAATTGCTGCCTCTATTTTCGATTCATCTAGGTTAAAAGTATCTGAATGGATATCAACAAAAACTGGTATTCCTCCCCGGAGTACAAAAGCATTTGCTGTTGAGACAAATGTGTAAGATGGCATAATTACCTCATCTCCTGGTTGGATATCGGCAAGAATGGCAGCCATTTCTAGCGCGGCGGTACAGGAATGAGTTAATAGAGCTTTGGTACAGCCAATTTGTGACTGTAACCAGGCGTGACATTTTTGTGTGAATTCGCCATTTCCAGAAAGATGACCATTTGCGATCGCTTTTGCAATAAAAGCTGCTTCATCTCCCGTAGCCCAAGGTTTGTTAAAAGGAATTTTCATCAATCTAATTTATTTATCAGGTATTTTACAGTGCGAATCTAGGTTTAAGTAAAGCTTTCCTATTGGTGTGGTATTTAGATACTCAATATTTAACTGACTCCTCAACTTAGGCAAGGTATTGTCTGACAATAAGACATATTTTGATTTTAATGGTAGCTGTAACTTTTCAGAATTTATAATTAGTGAAAAGCCAACACCAGCAGGAACAGATATCAAGTTACTGCGATAGGAGTCGTACCCGGTAGCTATTGTGTTACACCACGGGCTTATTTCTTTTTCATAAACTACTATATCCTTTATTGATTTCTCAAACTCAACAATTGATGAATTTTCATATCGATTATTAGCTGGAAGTTGGCGAGCATAAGATACTCCTATATAGTTTGCTTCTCTATAGCTAGAAATAAATAACGGCATAGTTAATAAATTAATCACCAAAAATAACTTAATCAGTTTATTCCTTTTCAAAAGAATTAGGATTAACAATATCATCAATAAATAAGGAGATATTACTCGGTACTCAAGATAGCTGTCAATTCCATAAAAACATATTTGTAATATTGTTATATGACCTAATATATAAAGAATGAACCAATTAAAACTATTCCATCTAATACTTTTTGACACCATTCTACACACTGAAATACAACTTGAGAAAAGTATTATTAATAATTCAATTCTAAAAATGAATCCTAAATATTTTTGAGCAATTCCCCCTATTCTGGGATTTGGGAAACTAATAAAACTATTAATATTATTTGATATATTATTTGCAATCGGCAAAAAATTAAGTTTTGATATGTATTCTATAATCTTATAATTAGGAAAAGGAGATGACCAATATCTATTCAGCCAAAATGGTAAAAATATTAAGATTATGCCTAATAATGTTATATATAAAAAGTAACTCCATTTCCGCTCTTTTTTAAGTGTTTTTATTAAGAATAGTAGGGCAGTCAATGCCCAAGTAAATCTAATTAATGCAGCTAAAGATACTAAGACGATTCCTCCTATAATAATAATAATCTGATTTTTTTTCTTTAATGATCGATAAAAGATTCCTGCTATTAAAATAGCTAAAACTTGATGTAGTGTCTCTTGCATCACAGTAGGTAGACACAGCATTAGAGGCCAAAATGTTGATACAGTTAATCCGATATAGGCTAACTGTAGATTAGTTGGTTTAGTTAAATAGATGAGACTAGCCAGAGAAAGTGTCAGTAAAACTTCATTGAAAAAAATGGGAGAGTAAGGATACCAACCAACAACATGAGCTATAGTTCCATAAAGTACTGGAAAAGCAAGTCCATGAGGACCAAAGTGAGAAAAATTTGCTGGAGCTGGGAGTTCATCAATAGTGTAATAACCACCAGAAAATCCCACTTTACTAAATGTTAAAATTTGATGCCAGTAGTGGATTTCATCATTATCAAATCCTGGAATATACTCTAATAGAGATACTCGCAAAATTAGAGTCGGTATAGCTAATGAAAAAATAGCTGGACTTAATGTAGCCCAAGCCATCCAGATTAAACGTACTAATTTAGTTTTATTGTGTCTTTTTTGATTCATTATTGGTATATTTTTATATTATAATCAGATTATTTAATCCTTGAAAATTCATGATTTTGATTCCGTAACTTATCCAAAATCTAATGTCATTAAAAACTACTATTAATATGCCAATAATGTAAGGTGACAGAAGGATTATTGAACTTAAAGCCTAATCTAGAGTATAAGTTTAAAACGGAAATATTATTTACAGAGATTAAGGTTTTTGCTTGATATATTCCCTCAGATAGCATTTTTTCTAATACAGACAGCCATAAAAATTCACCCAGTCCACTGTTTCTATACTTTTGGGAAAATCCTGCAAGAATCAAATCTTGATTTTTATGACACATAAAAGCAATTGCATCATCTTTATACTTTAAATAGTAAAAAATTACACTTTTATCGGTATACAAATCTGATACCCAATTGGCAAATCTTTTATTAGCAATTGAATCTGGACAATTTGGATCGATATGAAACCGATCGTCTGAGAAGGATTCTTCTGCAATTTCTTTTATTTTAGAGCTAGTTTTAGCATCATTAGTATCTAAATAGCAAAGATTAAGTTCCTCTAATTTATACCTAGTCGGTATACAAGTACTTTTATCAAAAATAAATTCACGTAATTTACTATTTTTCCTCAAATTACTTTGAGGGACAAGAGTAGATTCAACGAAATAGAATCCGCATGTTTTTAAAATTGGTACTATACTTAAATTATCCTTCGGTAAACGTACTTGAATAAATAAATTATTCAGCTCTTTTACTTTATTTTCAATGTTGTTTCTTAGCTCATTCTCATCAGAGTTTTGACAAAAAGTTTCACTCAACACAAAGCTTGGTAAACCAAGGTTTCTGGTTTCGTATGGTATAGGAATAAGATAATCTACTTTAAACATTATAGTTGCCTCTAAATTTTAAGTAATCAGTACACTACATTTATATTTAATCAGCCATGCCCATTCATATAAGTTTTTGTTGTTTCCCGGTTGTGATTACCTATTTTCCGATATGACACACTATCAGTATGATTTCTCACCAAATACAAAGGTCTTTTTTTAGATTCATCAAAAGACTTACCCAAATAAATTCCAATAATTCCCAAATTATAAATAATAATACCACCCAAAAAGTACAAAGACACAATTAAACTGCTCCAACCAGTCACAGGTGAACTATAAATCAAAACTCTTAAAAAGATATAAATACCATAAATAAAAGCCAATAATGATATAGTCAGTCCCAGTCTAACAGATAACCTTAGAGGTTTATCCGAATAAGCAATAATAATTTGCACAGCCAACCTCCAAAGCTTACTAAAAGTGTAGGTGCTTTTCCCAGCGAAACGATCCTCATGTTGCACTTCAATACTTGCAGTAGGAAAGCCCATCCAATCTACCAATCCCCCAAAAAATCTCAATTGTTCCCGCATAACACGAAAGCTTTCAGCAACTTTTCTAGAAATTATGCGAAAGTTACCTACTTGACTATCATAATTAATATCCGCGAGATAGCTAAATAATTTATAAAATAACCAAGATGTGAAACGCTTAAAAATAGGATCTTTTCTTTTCCCCCTCCTGGCAACTACCACATCATAACCCTCTTGAGCTTTAACATAAAGTCGAGGAATTTCTTCCGGGCGATCCTGTAAATCGCAGTCCATGACTACCACCCAATCTCCATCACAATAATCTAAACCTGCTGTGATACCGTAATGCTGACCAAAGTTCCGGCTAAACTGAATTCCCTTAACTCGTCGATCCTGTTTGGCTAACTCCACAATTATATCCCAAGAGCGATCGCCCCCGCAGTCTTCCACTAAAACAATTTCAAAATCTTCGGAAATCGTCTCCAAAGAAGCCTTGAGGCGATTATAAAGCTCATCCAGACAACCTTGAGCTTTATAAACCGGAATTACGACAGAAATATGAGACATAAACTAATCTGTGACCTGTGAAAAATAACCCACAAATAATAGTACAATATATCTTTATTCAATCAAGTTGCAAACCGATCTAATTGAGAATTAGATGATTTTACCACACAACAGCCGCAATATATCCAAAACCTTAGCCGTCAAACCCAAGCTCCCCGACTTCTCCAAAAAGTCGGAGAGCTAAACCAAAACCAATTCACTGCTGGGAAACCACCAAAACAACCCCAAAAACAATAAACCCCAAACCAACTAAACGAGTTCCCGGAATAGACTCATTAAAAGCAAAGTAGCCAAATAGAACTGAAAAAATATAGATTAAAGCTACTGAAGGACCAGCCACACTTAATTTCACGCGAGTCAAAAGTAAAATATAAGCGATCGCACCCAATCCATAACAAAATAACCCTCCCAATAACTCAGGAGTCATCACAATACTAAAAACATGACTAACAAAATTACCAGAAGTAACCTTGCCTAACTTCAAAGCGCCCGCCTTGAGCAAAAATTGCCCTGATGCGCTAATCAAAATGGAAATCGCTAACAAACCAAACTCTTGTGGGTTCACAGGACAATCCTTCTCCAAATTACTCCCTTCAATAATTTATCGTCAATTTGGTCTTACGAAGCAGCACTCCTGAATGATATGATACCCCTGCTTATCCAGCAGCGAACCCTAAAGCTACAATATAATTTCTAGCCAGGAAGTCAGCAAACTAACAGAAATTCCTATTCCCCTATTCCCTCATCCCCTTCCCTAAACCTTATGACTTTACCAATAGTAGCTATCATCGGACGACCTAATGTGGGCAAATCTACCCTGGTTAATCGCTTGGCAGGTGTCAACGATGCCATTGTCCATGATGAACCCGGCATTACCCGCGATCGCACTTATCGTCCCGCCTTCTGGCAAGATCGAGAATACATGGTAGTAGATACAGGTGGCTTAGTCTTTGATGATGATACAGAATTTTTGCCCCTAATTCGCGAACAAGCCATGGCAGCCCTCGCAGAAGCCAAAGCTGCTATCCTAGTGGTAGACGGTCAAGCAGGCCCAACGCCAGCCGATGAAGCGATCGCAGATTGGTTGCGCCAACAACCTGTCCCTACTCTCCTCGCTGTCAACAAGTGCGAATCCCCTCAACAAGGTATCATCCAAGCTGCCCAATTTTGGGAACTAGGATTGGGGGAACCCTTCCCAGTCTCAGCTATTCATGGTAATGGTACTGGTGAAATCCTCGATGAATTAATTACCCATCTACCAGCAGTCAGCGAAATTCCAGATATCCCAGAAATTAAAGTTGCTATTATAGGAAGACCTAATGTGGGTAAATCTAGCCTATTAAATGCTCTGACTGGGGAAAAACGTTCCATAGTTAGTCCTATTTCTGGTACTACTCGCGATGCCATTGATATGGTAGTCCAACGTCCCGGCAATCCCGAAAATGGAAATGAGCCAAAAACTTATCGTCTCATCGATACCGCAGGGATTCGGAAAAAGAAAAATGTCGAATATGGAGCCGAATTTTTTGGCATTAATCGCGCCTTTAAAGCTATTCGGCGATCCGATGTCGTATTACTAGTAATTGATGCCATAGATGGAGTAACGGAACAAGATCAAAAACTGGCGGGAAGAATTGCTGAAGAGGGACGGGCAGCAATTATCGTAGTTAATAAATGGGATGCAGTAGAAAAAGACTCTTACACTATCTACGAACAGGAAAAAATAATTTTAGACAGACTCAATTTTATTGAGTGGGCAGAAATAATTTTTACCAGCGCCCTCACCGGAAAAAGAGTCGAAAAAATACTCGATTTAGTAGACACAGCCGCCCTCTCACACCAACGTCGCGTCACCACCGCCACCATCAATCAAGTCCTCCAAGATGCTGTCAACTGGCACTCTCCCCCCACTAGCCGCCAAGGTCGTCAAGGTAAAATCTACTATGGAACCCAAGTAACCACTCAGCCCCCAACTATCGCTCTATTCGTCAACGATCCCCAACGTTTCAATGACAATTATCGTCGATATATAGAACGTCAATTCCGTCAACAACTAGGTTTCACAGGCACGCCCATCCGCCTACTATGGCGAGGCAAAAAAGTCCGCGACGTAGAAACCAACCGCGCCAATCGTGCAGTTAAAGTTTAATAGGGGCTAGGATCTTTCGGGAGCATCCCACTTTGGCAAAGATACTTGTTTTTGTCAAAGTTTTCACCCCCCCAGCCCCCCTTGTCAAAGCAGGGCTGTTTCATTCGACCTTGAGAAATTTGGGAGCAGGGGAGCAGGGAGCAGGGGAGCAGGGGAGAAAGAGGATTTTTCATAATAATTAATCCCTAATTTTATTTTATTAGGAATTATGGTGGCAAACCCTCTCCCAGTCTCCTTTGTAGCTCTCTCAAAATTTGAACATGAAACAGCCCCCCTTTGACAAGGGGGGAGCAAGAATACAACCTGCATTTCTTCCTGGCGCGGGATGCTCCCGAGCTTCGATTCAGAAACCGGGTTTCTTTTGGCAAACCGCTTAAATTTCACAGGCAGCACTTAAGAGAAACCCGGTTTCTAGCAATACTGAATCGGTGTTCTAATTAACAATTAACAATTAACAATTAGCAATTAGCAATTAGCAATTAACAATTAACAATTAGCACAACCAAAAATGGACTTACTGCGATCGCTACCACTAGGATTATATTTAGAAAAACCTGTAACCTGGCTGCACCACCTAGACTCCAGGGTAAAATTCATCTGGTTGATGAGCTTTTTAGCAGCACCTCTATTGGCAAATCCTTACTGTCGTTTAGGATTAGCAGGATTATTGATGGTACTCACTATTTCTGCTGCCATACCCTGGCGCGTGTGGCGGCAACAAATGGGTTGGCTCCTGATGCTATCAGTCTTTGTCTTTATACTAACTGCGATCGCGCCAGATGGTCTGGCAGTTAAGCATCAACCCAGATTACCAACTCATGAATTAACCTTCACTCAAGAAATCCCCACCACAACCACCCAGGCTAATCCTTGGAATCCCCTAACTTGGCGATTACCTTGGGGCAGCCAGCCAGGAAAATCCCCCCCTCAACCTACCCCAACCCAGTCATCTCAGATTAAACCCCTCCCCCAACCAACTCAATACAACTACATCCTACTCAAAGCTGGAGGAGTAACCATTACTCGTCGCTCATTAGAGCTTGCCGTGCGGGTAAGCACGGTTTTATTTACCCTCATCTACAGCACCAACCTTTACCTACTCACTACTGCCCCTGAAGAAATTACTGCCGGGTTAGAAACCTTAATGATGCCATTGCGTCGTCTCAATTGGCCTATCACCGAAATTACCCTTACCCTCACTCTTTCCTTACGCTTTATCCCCCTAGTCTTGGAAGAAGTCCAGAATTTAATTCGTTCCGTCAGTACCCGTGCTATTAATTGGAAAAAGCTCGGGATTCGCAAAAGCCTTCAAGTCTGGCTCCTCATCGCCGAAAGACTCCTGGAAAATCTCCTGTTAAGAGCCGAGCAAATTGCCAAAGCTATGACAGTGCGGGGATTCACCAGCCCCAACCAACATCGAGTACAGTGGCATGAGTTACGCATTAACTGGTACGATTGGTTGGCATTAGGCAGTTTGATCCTCTTCTGGGGAGCGCGACTGACTTGGGGTGGCACAATATAATGTAATGCCCAACACGTTGTCCAAAAACTCTATCGCAGGTTTTAATGGAAACCTATCTCAATCATCCAACGTTTGGTCTGCTCTATCGCATTTGCTTGGTGGAGGAAAATCAGGAATTATTCACCACCCTCTATGCTCAACGCCTGTTTTTTGTGGTGAAAACTGGTCCCAATGGGTTAGGTTTTGAACCCATTGGGCGTTTAGATGCTCGCCATTTAGTCGAAAATCGCCTTCGCTTCCTCCGTCGCATGGGATTATCCAAAGACTGGGAACAACTTCAACTTATTCATCGCCGCACCTTTCCCTAAAAGTTACCCATTCAACTGTCAAAAGTCAAAAATGGCAAAGGTGGGACAAAAATTCCCAATTATAGCAAGGGACTAGGGGATTGGGGCTATTGGTTCAGGAAGAATGCTCTAAAATCAAGGGTTTGAGGAATTTAGAATGTCTTAACCCCCCTGGCGGTTGCTATAACTTACAATCCATTGCCAATTAAAATAAAAGATCCCCAGTAATAAGGATGAGCAAATCTTCCGTTTGTAGTAGGCACTTCAG
>DOIX01000273.1:6871-20623 GCA_003511885.1 Cyanobacteria bacterium UBA11153 | reverse complement strand
CCAATTAAAATAAAAGATCCCCAGTAATAAGGATGAGCAAATCTTCCGTTTGTAGTAGGCACTTCAGTGCCATTCTCCCCAAGTGCTATAACTTACAATCCATTGCCAATTAAAATAAAAGATCCCCAATAATAAGGATGAGCAAATCTTCCGTTTGTAGTAGGCACTTCAGTGCCATTCTCCCCAACAGAAGTCACCACATCTTCTCTAGGTACTAATCCCAAACTGCGGGAATCTCGATTATTTTCATTTATCTGAGTACCCTTAATCAGGCTTAATTGTGCTTGACGTAATGCTTCGGCTTTGGTAATCGGCGAATCTACAGTACTTTTGGCTAAATTTCGATAAAAATATTCCATTAAAAGCCGGGTACTTTCATCATCTACTCTCCATAAAGAAGCCATCACTGCTTTTGCCCCTCCATTAAGGAAATAGTAGCTTAATCCGGCAATTTCACTACCATCTTGTCCCCTATCTCCTAGTGCAGTTTCACAAGCAGATAGTACCACAAGATGGATTTTACTTAAATCTCGCAATTTTTGAATATCGGGAATGGGTAATTTTTCCCCGTTACCTAGCAATAAATATGAATCATAAGCACTACCGGGGACAAATTCGCCATGGGTGGCAATATGGAGAATTAAATGTCCGGCTAAATTATCGCGCAATGCTTGATAATTAAATGCTTTATTCAGTAATGACAATCCTGGATAAATCCCTTGAGAATCGGTAGGAGATTCTTTGACAATGGCATCTAATTCTTGAGGTACATTAGGCAAAGGATTGAATTCTCCTACAGCGTCGGATAATCCTAATGCTAAAACGGATGTCTTCTCTGTACCTGGTGGAAGGCGATCGCCCATTTTGGTTAAGTTGGCTGATATAATGGTGGAGATATTGTAATTTTCGATGAGATATTTCTCTCCATCAAATAGAGCCGACATGGGAAGGTAACGGGTAACTCTAGCCAGGGAAAATACCAGGTTTTGAATTTTGTTTTCTTTCAATTCCTTGGCTAGTGATTCTGGCATTAACCAGTCATGTAGTTGTTTTGCAGTTTTCTGTACTTCACGGATACTATATCCTGGACTGCGGAGCATTTGCCGAAATTTTACCACAGTTTCGCTCAGTTCCTTTAATCCCACATTCGGCACTTCGATAGTTTTAGTAATTCCTCCTTGTGCTGCCCATAAAATCCAGAGTTTTTCTTCTAATACTAAAGGATAAATTAGCACGGTTCCCGGTTGGGCAGAAACTATTTCTTCTGCATTACTCGTGAGGGTGGTAGGATCTAAGAATGCTTTGTCATTTGTATTTCTAGCGCGGATTTCTTGTTCTAATGAACGGACAGTATCTTCAAATTCTTTGGCAATTATATCCCGTTGATCTAATAATTGGCTTCTTTCGGCACATCCTTGACAGTTTTCAATCTTTTGTCCTAAAGCAATTAAGCTACCGTGAATTTTCAATATTTCGGTTTCAGTGGGGTTAGTAGAAATACCGGAATTTTCACCGCCAGCGCGAGTATCTCTGGTGAAGTTGCGTAATTCTTGTACTTTCAGTAATTCTAATACTTGTTGTCCTTCTAGTATCCGTCCTTGGGATAGTAATAAATCGGCTAAACGGCGATAGGTATCAGCTACGGTTTCGGTATAGGATTTTTGTTCTTCAATAGTTAATGTATTTAAGTCTTCCCGAATCTTCTCGCTAATGTTAACTGCTTCTTTGTAGAAGACTATTGCTAGTTCGGGTTTCTGTTGTCTTTCTAGTAATATCCCAATATTACTAAGAGTAAGTCTTTCTCCGGGGCGATCGTTTAATTCTCGGAATAGGGTTAAGGCTTTACGGTATGTTTCTAATGCTTTGCTATAGTCTCCTGTTTGAGTATAGACTAATCCAATATTATTAATAGGTAAAATTCGGGCACGAGGATCGCCTGAATTTCCACTTTGCAGCGCATCTTGGTATGCTTTTAATGCTTTACCATATTCCCCTATTTCCAAATAAATTAATCCGATATTATTAAGAATATTACTACTTTCAAAGCCTGGTTGTAATAATGCTTCTTCAAAAAAATGCAAGGCACGTTCGTCCTGTTTTAGTTTATGATAGATTAAACCAATTTGATTGAGAGCAAATGGTTTGAGATAATCAAGTGGGACTACTAATTCCCCACTTTCTTGAAGATTAGGCATAATAGATAATGCTCGCTCTAACAACTCTAACGCTTTATTATATTGAGCTAAATCATTATAAACCAATCCTAGTTCGATGATTAAAAATACCTCATGATCTTTAATATTACGTTCTCTTGCAATTGCTAAAGCTTGTTGGTATGACTCTAACGCCTGGGAGTATCTACCAAGATTGCGATAAACCCACCCAATACTGTGAAAACTATGCTCTTGAGCCTGAATATCCCTAATTTCTTTACTGATGAATAAGTTTAGTTTGCTAATCTCTAGTTGCTCTTGCCATGAAATATCTCCTCTAGCTTGCGCTCGCCGTAAATACATATCTTTTGCTACACCAAATGCAGCATGAAATTGCCATTTCTCTTCCAGATAACGACTCATAACTTCAAGAATAAGCTTTTCCCTTTCTGGATTGCTATTTTTCCTCAAACTATCCAGCTTTTGCCGAAATAAGTCCTCTACTTCTTGATATTTACCTGCTTTAAAGTAAGCATTGCCAATATATCCCAAGGTTTCGGCTTCGCTTTGGCGATTACTGAGTGCTTCATAAATTGCTAAAGCTTGTTGATGTAACTCCAAAGCCTTGTCAGATTCTTTTAATTGAACACGAATTAATCCCATCTTATTGAGAGTATCAGCTTCGCCAGTGCGATCGCGATTTTGTCTTTGAGTAGTTAAAATTTCTTGTAAGTTATCGAGTTTTTGTCGTAATTCTATGGCAGAAGGTATGGTGGATTCTGGAGGAGAAGGTATGGTAATACCCCCACCAGCTATTTGAAATGTTTTTTTATGTAACTGCTGTAAATTTGCAGCAGCCAAGATACCCGACTTCTTCGAGAAGTCGGGTATCTTAGTCTCAAATTGAGCATCTCTCTCTGATTGGGCGGCTATGGCGCTAGATATACCTGACAGTTGCAGGGGAAAAGTCAGGGATAGGATTAATGTGGCAGTAAAGAGACTGAGATGGTGGAATTGCGATCGCATATAGAAAATCCTCTATCAGTTTACTCAATCATCTATAGCGTTTTTGGGATGTAAACAGCAAAAGTATGACATCTTACCAAATATGATACTCCGATCTTCTCGATAGATACCCCTCCCTTCATCAAGAATCTTCAAAGTCCCCCTTTTTAAGGGGGATTTAGGGGGATCTTCCATCATACTTACATAATAAATAACCTCTTACTGCGGCACAACCTCATCCAACCAAACAACTAAATCCCCCACACTCTGAAAATCTAACAAAACTTCACCCAACTCTCCTAATTGAGGCATAGATAATCTCATAATCTGCTGCTGCAACTGTAAATTAATTTCACCAAAGCGATGATTTAGCTGACGGATGATAATTGATTTTATCTGACATTTATTTAACCAAACAGCTAAATCTGTAGCAGTTTTAAAATCCAATAGCGCCTCACTTAAATCCTCTAATTGAGTCAGAGATAATCTCTGCAATTGTTCTTGTAACTCGGGGTTAACTGTACCAAATCGACGAAAAAGCAAACGCATTAGCAATGATAAGGCTTCCTCTCGCTTTCCTTCCAGTCGTCCTTTTTGCACTCCTCTTTGCAGAATATCTTGATAAGTTACTGACTCTAACATCACTTCCTCCCGGAATAGTTGACGAATTGTATTTTTATCAAACCGCAAACCTGCCAGTATATCGACACAAGCAGTCAGGTTTCCTTTCATGCGTGGTTCTTCGATTTTATCAATTTCCAGAGCAACTTGCTCTAGTAAAGTTTCTGGATTATCGCTACGAGCTAAAGTCGCTAAAGGTAACAAAGCTGGAGTGGCTAGCAGTGGTGCGGGATCTTCTTCCCATAAGCGAATTACTCGATAACGATGGCTAGTATTTACATCAGTCAACTGATTTACAAATACCGCTTCAGCAGTAGTAGACTTAAGAAAGATCGCCACTTGCTCGATATGACACCCATACTGTCGTTTGAGTCTTACCCAATAATCTAGCATCCTCAGAGGTAAAGGAGGATTAGAAGCAGGTAAAGTTTGAAATTCCCAGTGGAGAATGCGGTTAGCCCCTTGCCGTAATATGAGAAAATCAGCACGAATAGGTTCTAAACTAAGTTCAGTTTTGATAACTCTAATATCAGTTACCTCTTCTCCAGAAAGCCAGCGCACAAAATCCGTCGGGTATTCCTCAGCGAGATATTTACAAATGTTGTCGGAAGCCACAGTAAATTTTCCGTTTGAAAGACTATCAGTTTAATTCTATTTATATTAGAACTTAGGCAGCTATATTAAATAGCCTATATATACTAATGATATAACCCATCCGAAAAAACCGTTACCCCATCCCCTGCCCCATCCGCTGCCCCATCCGAAAAAACCGTTACCCCATCCGCTACCCCATCCACTGCCCCATCCACTATTGGCAATTCCGCCTCGATGTTGGATAGTGGTAAAATATTAATTTGCTATCCATCTATGTCCCTCTGTATTAATCCAAGCTGCCCTCGCCCAGACAACCCCGCCAATCACCTCAACCGCTTCTGTGGTAGTTGCGGCTCGGATTTATCAGTGATGGGGCGCTATCAAGTAATGCGTCTGATTAGCGATCGCACTGGTTTTGGTAAAATCTACGAAGCTCAAGAGGAGGGGACTACCAAAATCCTCAAAATCCTGAAAGAAAACCTCAACCAAAACGCCAAAGCAGTAGAATTATTTGAGCAAGAAGCTAGTGTTTTGGGAGAACTTAATCATCCCGGTATTCCCCAGGTTGATGGCTATTTTCAGTATCAAACTCGTAATGGTTTGTTACTCCACTGCATCACTATGGAAAAAATCGAGGGTGTTAATTTAGAGGAGTGGATGGCGGCACGCGGAAATCGCCCCATATCTGAAGATAGGGCTATCCTGTGGTTAAAGCAAATTACGGTAATTTTACAGTTAATACATCATAAAAGTTACCTCCATCGGGATATTAAGCCTTCTAATATTATGCTGCGTAATTCCCTGGATCGCGGGGAGGATCGACTTGTATTAATCGATTTTGGGACAGCGCGAGAAGTAACTCGCACTTACCTTGCTAAACTAAGTGCTGGACATCGAATTACGGCAATTGTTTCTACAGGATACACCGCACCGGAACAAATGACTGGAGATGCAACTGCCCAATCAGATTTCTTTGCTTTGGGGAGAACATTTGTCTTTTTACTGACAGGACAACATCCGGATACTATGTATTCTCATCGAACAGATGATTTGAACTGGCGAAATTATACATCCGGGATTTCACCTCAATTTTTAAATCTCATTGACTGGTTAATGATGAGCGATTCTCGTCAGCGCCCAGCTAATGCTAGAGAAATTTTAGATCGGATTGCGGCAATTGAAGGACAAACAATTGGTACATCAACCACAACTGTAGCCATCGGTGGCAATACAACTACTCTACCACCCAATATGCCATTGCCTTCAGAAGATGAAGGGCGAAAAAAATGGTTTCTCGTCGCTTTTTTACTCTTCCTTACCGTTACTTGGGGCTTAATTGCACTCACTGCTTTAGGATTTTCCTATTCGGAACGAAGTTGGTTAGCACCTAATGCCCAAGCTCCACAGAAAAAAGGTGATGTGGATTATTTTCCCTACGTGGAAGGTAAAGATAGTCAAGGAAAAACGGCTGAATTTAATGTAGCGGTATTATCCAGGGAATATAAATGGGAATTAGGTAGTTCCTCTCAAGTTAATTATAATAGCCGACTCATTCCTGTGGAATCTTTACAGTCCAACCTTACAGAAGAAGGCATTCAGAAAATTATGAATAATCCCAGTGAAATTATTTCAGTGGGAACCGCATCTTGTGAAGGTACTCCAGCCACAGAAGAAGCCAGGGCTTTCTCCAGAGCAGAACAAATCCAGCTTTTAGGAAAAAAGCTATTTCGCGATGTAGGAAGTGTCAAGAATTATCGCTTATTAAATTTAGGGCAATTCAGGGGAGAGAATTGTCAAGCAAATAAAGATCAAACTGCATACCAAAGAAGCATTATTATTATTGGTGTCGGGAAGCAAACAGACGGGGTAATTCTTGATGAGGCTTTGCGCTCTCGTTTGGAAGCTAAACCCTTTGGTGATTTCCAGATTAAAGACTATTCTTTGGGAGGTAAAGATAAATTCAAAACTATTCCCAGTCGCCTTTAGTTGGTAGTAGGCGCTTAAGCACCTACTACTAACCTAGAATTTCTGGTCTTTGCTTCTATCGATCAGACAGAAGAGTGCTATGATACTAGCGGCTACGCCCACTGGCAGAGAAAGAGTAGCCAATCCCGCGATCGCAGAAATAATCTGTAAAAGCTCTAGGATATAATTAGGCTCTATTTTTTTCGTTGTCATATATTGCCAGATTTTTAACCAGATTTGGTGTTTCATTAGCGAGTTTTCTGGTAACTTCATCACTTTTTTCTCGTTATTTTGCTTTGGCATCAACATATTTGAGTAATTGGCGGTGGAATAACTTAACTACCGCTATATTCCATAGTTTTGCATGATGAATTTGCCTGATTGCGGATAATCTGTGCGGATTATCCACAAGATTTGTGTCAATCTGAATATTTTGAGGAATGGGCGGTGAAATAGCTTATAGCAGATTGCGAGTCGGTATAATACAGATGTTTGTAGGGGCGGGTTTAGGGAGCAATCTCGTAACCTAACCAACAAATTATATGCAAAACCCGCCCAGACATAACTTTTTTCCATAGCTGGAGATGACGAATTTTCCTGAGTGCCGATAATCTGTGCGGATCATCCGCAAAATTTGTGTAAAATAGCTAAAAGGGACTTTAAATTCAGTCCCTCCCTTACTAAGGTAGACTTAAAATCCAGTCCCTCCCCTTATTAAGGGAAGCTAGAGGGGATCAAACCCTTAATATTTATAACTAGCAACTTAAATTAAAATAGCTAAAGCTGCTGAGTTAGTAACAGTAAGCTGTTTCAGCTATAGCCGCAAGCGGAAATCAGTCAGGGCGCTGATAACCCTTAACTTGGAGTCAAGCGTGTTAGAGTCTCAAAATAAAAGAAAATTTAACCAAAAGCAGTGTATTTTAAGTAAACTAGGTCATGAGAAGTTATTGAATGCTATAGGCGGCAATAGCAATAATTCACAATTGGCAAGTGATGCTGGTATATCTCGCGATACCGTTGCCAAAATAATCGAGAGAAAAAATCCAGTTACTTATAGTAATTTGGATAAATTGTTTTCTGCTGTCAATATTGATTTAGAAGATAGTGATTTTGAGCAGTATCAAAATCCTCATCCCAATCATATCCCCTCGAAGAAGTCGGGGATATTAAATTTGGCGGAAACCAAGAGAGAAAGATTGGAAAATGCTTTGCGCGAGTTAGATTACCAATCTCAGCAGCGACTATTCGAGGATAGGATTACTTCTGAACAATTAGCGGCTAGTTTTTTAATTCATGGACAAAAAGATTATGGACAGCGTTGGTTAGTTAATCTCCTGAAGTATCGCGTGCCTTATCACGATACTGCTTGGCAGAAACCAATTTATATTAAACCTCATCGTCGGAATATCGAGACAGTTTGGCAAAATTTAGCACAGGAATTGGGCACTTCTCCTTCACCTCAATCTCTGGTGGAGCAACTTTATCAGCATTGGCAAACCAAAACGGTAATTTTAGCGATTTATGATGTAGATTTAATTGCGGGTAGTTGTTTGCAACAGTTTATGGATGAGTTTTGGTATCCTTTGGTGGATAAGGTTAATGAAAAAGTTAGGAATGATTCTTCTGGGGAAGACTTTCGTTCCCTGGTGCTATTTTTAGTTGATAACAAAAATGCTAAGGATAAGGTGGTTAAGTCTCTAGATAGCGATATTTTATTATTTGAGGAGCTAAAGGCTTTTGATCGAAAAATGGTTAAACATTGGATGACTTGTCGATTAGGATTACTATTGCCAATGTGGAATGGCGATGATGTGATGGAAAAAGTTATCTGCGATATGGTTGAAAGAGATAATCAACCTATCTCTGTTTTTACAGATATTTGTAGTTGTTTTGATTTAGATTGGGAGCAAGATATACATGGAAAACTGGCATTATAAGAGCAGTTTTTGTAGGTTGGGTTGAGCGAAGGGAAACCCAACCTACAATCTAATCAGTTGGGTTGGGGAACGAAACCCAACCTACAACCTAAATTAATTGGAAACTAACATGGAAGATAACCAACTAGAATACACGGGCGAATTAAAATATCAACCCAATCCAAAAGATATCGAATTGATTGGAGAAAAACGATATCCTTATTTACCGAATCCTGACTTAATTAAAGCAGTAAATCTCGCCATTTACCTCCAACGTCCCCTCTTACTTCAAGGGGAACCAGGATGCGGTAAAACACTCCTTGCCCGTGCCATTGCTGATGAATTTAGCCATCGCCAAAAAATCGAAAACTATCCCTATTTTCCCTGGTATATCAAATCCACAAGTCGCGCTAAAGAAGGATTATATACCTACGATGCCGTTGGGCGCTTGCGGGATGCTCAATTAGTTGGGACAAATTATGAAAAATACCTAACAGAAGCAGAAATTAACGAATTATTCCAACGACTCAAAAATTCCCATGATTATATTAAATGGGGAGCATTAGGCAAAGCCTTCCGTACCGAAAAATATCGCCCCATTATCCTCATCGATGAGATAGACAAAGCCGACATTGACTTTCCTAACGATCTTTTATTGGAATTAGATGAAAAAAAATTTACCATCACCGAAACGGGAAAAACCATCACCACCAAACAACCACCAATCGTCATAATTACCAGTAATAGCGAAAAAGAATTACCCGATGCCTTCTTGCGGCGCTGTATCTTCCATTACCTCGAATTTCCCCAGACAGAAGAATTAATTGAAATCGTTAAAGCCCATTTCCCCGACTCAATAGAGATAACCTTAATCGAAGCCGCCATTAACGAATTCATCCAATTGCGAGATGCAGCAACCTCAAGAAAAAATAGCAAAAAAGCCAGTACCAGCGAATTACTAGATTGGATACGCTGGCTCAACCGCTATCCCACCCCAGAAGCCCTAAAAATTATCCAAAACCTCGCTAATAATTCCTCTCTCTTAGGCGCACTAATCAAAACAAAACCAGACAAAGACTACTATATTAAACAAAAATCAAAACCCAAATAATCCCCCTAAATTGATTATCGCCCAAACAAACCCTTTCCGTACCTTTGCGCTAACCTTTGCGCACCTTTGCGTTAAAAAAAAACATCCCAATCCCCCCAAACATGAACCAACCAAACCCCCCCCTAATCGATTTATTCATCAAACTACGAGAAGAAGCCAACATACCCCTAACTATAGATCAATATCACCTACTCCTCCAAGCCTTAAAAGGAGGATTCGGCATCACCAATCGAGACGAATTAAAAAAAACTTGTGCCCTACTCTGGCTCAAATCTCCATCCTCCCCAGAAACCCAGAAATTCCATCAATATTTTGACGAATACTTTACCCAACTTGATGTCGAATTACCACCTCAACCCCAAAAACCAGCAACAAAAGATAACCCACCAGAAAAACCACTAACCCCAACCAATCAAACCATCCCCAAAACACCCCTCACACCCTCTCCCACATCAAAAACGCCCCTCCAAACTCCCATCGCCATCCGAGGAGAATTCCTCCCACCCAAATCCGCAAAAGAAAATCAATACCAACTAACCATCAAAGATTTACCCATATCACCGCGACAAATCCAGCGAAATTTCAGTTACTTGCGCCGCCCGATTCCCCAAGGCAATTTAGCCGAAATCGATATCGAAGCGACAGTGCAACAAATTAGTCAAGATGGGATTTTCCTCGCCCCCGTCTTGATGAAGAAGCGAATTAATAAAGCCGAATTATTACTCTTAATCGATATCTCCAATTCCATGATTCCCTGCCAACCCATTTACCAGAGATTCGTGGATAGCCTCGAAGATGTGGGCTTGGCAAAAGTCCATATCTACTACTTTCGCAATATTCCCAAAGATTACTTATACTTCCATCCCCAGGATGCCCATGGTAAACCTCTGGCGGAAATTCTCGCTAAATTGTCTTTTTACCGAACTTTTGCTTTAATTATTAGTGATGGTGGTGCAGCCCGTGGCGGGATGAATCGACAGCGAATTGAATTAACAGATAATTTTTTACAGGATTTATCGTTAAAAGTGGGTAAAGTCGCTTGGCTTAATCCAATGCCGGAGGAAAGATGGACTAATACTACTGCTGAGGGTATTTCTCAATTTATTTCTATGTTTGAGTTGAACTCTTGGAAGTTGAAAGCCGCCATCAGGTAAAATAGTTCGTAGTAAGCGCTTCAGCGCTAAAGCGCTTACTACAAACACCTGAAATTCAATTTTTGGCGTACCTTTGCGTTTCAAAAAAAAACTATTTTTAATGCTATCAACCACCTTCACTCACCCTCGCCTAAAAGCCTTTGCCCAACGCTTCGGCAAAGCCCATATTGATTTAGCCAGTCATGGGGCTTTCCCTTTGGCACTTACCCCCGAATTATTGTACTGTTTGCGGGAGAATTTTTTACCGGATGTTCCTTGGATTGCCGTATCGGATATTTTGCTGTTTTTGTGCGATCCTGTAGGATATCAACTTTATGAATTAGATGGGGAAATTCGCCACGAGTTACTCCTTTACTTAACTGAACATTTTGGGCAAGGTAGGTTGTGTGGTACAGGGGAGAAGGGAAAATATAATTTAGCAGATTTTACGATTGCTTATATTCGCTCATCCTTACATACTAATTATCGTGCCGATTTAGATTTGGGCGCAGCACCGCAGTGGACGGCTTTAGCTTACACTAAACCGGAACAAGCCGTGCAAGATATCGCCCAAATCCTGGAAAGAGTCTTGCAAAAAACCCATCCTGGGGAGTGGGTGAAGTTTACTTCTTTAATTGAAAGTTATGCTAACACTGAACCTTTAATTAAAGCTGGGTTTGCACCATTATTAGTCTTGTCTCGTGGTTGGGATGCTAAAGCTAGACAAGATGAAGAGACGGCGGCGGAAGAATTCAATCAGTTGGGTAAACCTGGTACGGAAATTACCGTGGCAGGCGTGAAGTTTCACCTGCCAGGTTTAGGTGATGGATTGCCAACTTTTGAGTTTGAATATGTTACTGTCAACCGTCGTGGCGAAGTTATTAAACGGGAAACCGGAAAAGCCAGATATTTTATTACTCAAATCCCCGACAAAGATGGGCAGCCGCCTATACCCCTGGAAATGGTTTACATCCCCGGTGGTAAATTTATGATGGGTTCCCCGGAAGTAGATAATGATGAATATCCTCAACATCAAGTCACTGTCCCAGAATTTTTTATTAGCAAATATCCCATCACTCAGGTACAATGGAGAGGAGTTGCCTCTCTGCCCGAGGTTAAGCGAAAACTCAAAGCCAATCCATCCCGCTTTAAAGGAGATAATTTACCTGTCGAAAAAGTTTCTTGGGATGATGCGGTTGAGTTTTGTGCTAGACTATCTAGAGAGACAGGGCGAAAATATCGTCTCCCCTCAGAAGCGGAGTGGGAATACGCTTGTCGCGCTGGCACTCAAACCCCTTTTCATTTTGGCGAGACAATTACAGATAAGTTAGCTAATTACGATGCTACTTACACTTTTGCTGATGAGCCTAAAGGTGATTATCGCGCGAAGACTACAATAGTAGGGAGTTTTCCGCCCAATGCTTTTGGTTTATATGACATCCACGGGAATGTCTGGGAATGGTGTGAGGATCTTTGGCATGATAATTATAACCAAGCGCCTGTAGATGGAAGTTCTTGGTTGGATAAGTTGGATAAAAATGAGAATGATAATCGTTTCCGGCTGCTGCGTGGCGGCTCGTGGTACTTCAGCCCTGATTTCTGCCGTGCTGGCAACCGCCGCAGGTTCGATCCGGATTTCGACGACAGCAATATCGGTTTTCGGGTGGTGTGCGGTGTTGCCCCCAGGACTTCGTAGCCCTTTGCTCTCTTGCACTTTTGCCCTTTACCCTTTTTTCTTTTTTTTGCGAGCGAAGCGAGCCCGATTTTTTTTAGCTATTTTTAGTATAGCATTTTCATGGTATTAGAGTGATGGGTAGAATTTGCCATTAATTTACAATTGTTTACATGGTACTGGGAAAGAAAACTGACATTACCGTAGTTTAATCGGAAAATAGCGATCGCGGTTTGTTTAATCGGAAAATAGCGATCGCACCTTTGTCTTGATATCGTGAGGGCAGGGCGAAGCATTCGGATATAAATCTTCGCGTTTTCAAAGAAGTTATCGTCCGAATGCTTCGCCCCTACAGGTTTGTATAAATGAAAAGCCCTCAGATAACCATCTGCATAATTTTCTCTAGTCCCTAGTCCCTAGTCCCTAGCCCCTCTCTCGCCCCTCTCTCGCCCCTAGTAATACAGGTTTTGCGGTAAGATGGAGAGTTCGCAGTAGAGCTACACATTTATAAGAAGGAGATGCTTCTATGGCCCGGATGTACTATGATGCTGATGCTAACCTCGACTTACTCGCAGGCAAAACAATTGCGATCGTGGGTTACGGTTCTCAAGGTCACGCCCACGCCCTAAATTTGAAAGATAGTGGCATGAATGTCGTTGTTGGGCTGTATCCGGGTAGTAAGTCTGCCGCTAAAGCTGAAGCCGCAGGATTGAAAGTTCATTCTGTTGCTGATGCCGCTAAAGCCGCTGACTTAATTATGATTCTGCTACCAGATGAGGTACAGAAAACAGTTTACAAAGAAGAAATCGAACCAAATCTACAAGATGGGAATATTTTAGCTTTTGCCCACGGGTTTAACATTCATTTCGCTCAAGTTGTCCCGCCACCGGGAGTAGATACAATAATGGTTGCACCTAAAGGGCCAGGACATTTGGTGCGGCGTACTTACGAACAAGGAGAAGGCGTACCTTGTTTATTTGCAGTATATCAGGATGCCACGGGACAAGCTCGCGATCGCGCCATGGCTTATGCTAAAGGTATTGGTGGTACTCGTGCAGGTATTTTGGAAACTACTTTCCGCGAAGAAACCGAAACTGATTTATTTGGCGAACAAGCTGTACTTTGCGGTGGCTTGAGTGCCTTAATTAAAGCCGGATTTGAAACTTTAGTTAATGCAGGTTATCAACCAGAATTAGCTTATTTTGAATGTCTCCACGAAGTTAAACTGATTGTTGACTTAGTGGTAGAAGGTGGATTAGCTAAAATGCGCGATAGTATTTCTAATACCGCCGAATATGGTGATTATACACGCGGCCCTCGCATTGTTACCGACGAAACCCGTGCAGAAATGCGGAAAATTCTTCAGGAGATTCAATCTGGACAATTTGCCCGCGAATTTGTCTTAGAAAATCAAGCCGGGAAACCCGGATTTACTGCCATGCGCCGTCAGGAAGCCGAACATCCCATTGAGGAAGTCGGGAAAGACTTACGTGCCATGTTTAGCTGGTTGAAGAAAAACGCTTAGAAATAGGGGAATGGGGAATTGTTAATTGCTGATTGCTACAGCGGTTTCCGCAGTAAT
>DOIX01000273.1:6317-6587 GCA_003511885.1 Cyanobacteria bacterium UBA11153 | reverse complement strand
AAGAGCGGGAACCGCTGTAATTGCTAATTGCTGATTAGATGTAGGCTGGGTAATGTCCGCAATCATCGTTGTGAAAACATTCTTAACTGCGATCGCACTTCGGGCACAAAGCGCGATCGCAATTACTTCAATCTGCTTGGCTACTGCCACCTCAGCTAGTGCAGAGACCGATCGCAGGAAAGGTGACATATCTAAGGTTGAGGTATTTTAAGCTGCTACGCATTTAATTTGTATATCCCCACACCCTACACCCCTTTCGATAAATTTACT
>DOIX01000273.1:1441-6112 GCA_003511885.1 Cyanobacteria bacterium UBA11153 | reverse complement strand
ACACCCTACACCCCTTTCGATAAATTTACTATCCAATTTAGATGCGCCGCAGCTTAATAGAGTCCCTCTTGCCAGGGATTGAGTTGTGAGTTTTCAATTTTAACTCTCCTCCTCTCTCCCCTCTCCCCTCTAGCCCCTAACCCCTAGCCCCTAATCCCTCACTTACCATTTTGATCCAATTCATCAATCGCCTCCTTAGTGCGACGATTAGGATCTTTGGGTTTCCTATCGGGGAATAAGCCAACTAAGAAATTATTGATACTGACGCGGGTATTCCGGCTAGCGTCGTTGAGAGGTGAGGGCAAAACGCGATCGCCAATCGTGATAAATAGTAATCCCAGAATCAACCCTAGTGTCAAAAGATTGTTGAAACGCATCACCGCCTCCCAGCCAAGTGGACTAATTAGGTTTACTTCTATTTTCCCTAATTTTGTCGCAACTGTGGCATGGAAAAACAGCGATATGTCGCTAAGGATAGTTGACAGTTATTTGATCTTCATCAAACCCTTGATTCATCAAGGGTTTAAGCCTCTATTCATCACATTATTGATGTCAATCCCGATGTGGCGGTTGCTACATCCCCATTTAATCTGAGGATACTCCACTCAATCTTTCTTGAGTTTAAAATGAGCAACTTCTATTTTCTACAGGAGTGAATACTATCGAACCCACATCTGCGGAATATGGGATCAAATGCGAGATTTTTTGAAGGGAACACTATAAATTCACTCCGTTTATTCTGCAATGCCATGTTATCTCAAAATTGTGATGTTTCATCAGATAATTTCCTTTTCGCTAAAGCTTTATTATTCATCTTTAGCTTGAATTTACTGCTTTTTCCCAGAAACAACACCAATAATTCCTAATCCTAAGATACTAAACACTGAAGTCGGTTCTGGAACTGATTTCGAGCCTGTATCATCTGTTGGAATAGTAGCTTCATCCCAACGAATAAAAGCCTTACCTATGGTTGCGGGGCTAACACTTGGTTTAATTGAGATGGAATAGCTTCCTTCTCCTAAAATAAATGTACCTGAACTATAGTTTGAATCACCATAAGCCTCATCGGGATCCATAGTTATTAAATCACCCTCTTCGACAAAGGATGTGCTACCAAGAAATGTTCCATTGTTAAAGATATCAAAAACATCTCCTACAGAAAAAGCATCTGTAACTTTTAAAATTCCTCCTTGTTTTGGCACTATAAAGTCAAAATTTCCTGGTTTCGCCACTTCTCCTTCTTTACCAAATATAAAAGGATTCCATTCTCCGGGAGAGATTGTTATTGCTTGGGCAGATCCCACCGCTCCCAGAGAAATACATGCTGCTCCTAGAGCAGATATTGATAAATTCTTGACGAACTTTGACGTAAACATGAGATGCCTCTATTTTGAAAAAATCAGATGTTTTGGGGTCATACTTGGCCTAACCACTTTTTTAAGTTTCAGTGAAGCACCTGAATTATTTAACAAAATACTGAACTCTTAGGTTGGTCATGATTACAGAGTATTTTTTCTCTGAACCTTGTATGTTTTTATCTTTGCATACACCTCTGGGCATTTGCCAAGATCAATTTTAGATCAGTTAAGGATCTTTATGATAAATTTATATTTATATTTATTAGGATTACTGAGTCAGAATCGCTATAAGCCTTGCTGGGTATGCGTTATGTTCAATATGGCCTTGTATTTTTTATATGAAGATAGGATGAAGTTGGGTATAAAGCAAATGTGAAAAATACATAAAATCTATATGAATTTTTTGTAAAATAACTCCAACCATCAAAACAGAAGGCAACCCAGACTAGTTTTGGGTTAACCTTGATACTGACAAGGTATATTGCAGTTATTTTTGTGCGATCTATACTGTATCTATTGGCGATCGAGATCTCATTGGCAAAATTACTACTCTGAGCTGACTTAAGAGTTTCTTTAGAAATCAACGGTTATTCTTGGGAGTGGATAGGTAAAATTGCTCATGACTAGATCGATAGAACCGTATACAATCAGAAGCCTGTAGATGTAGGATGCGCACTCTTGGGTAAAAGTGGAAAAGCAATTTCTGTGCTAGCTATCCATACACAACTCTACAGCTATCCAAAGGGGTGCATGTTCTGAGATTCTCCAGATATTTCAGGAGTATTTTTGCAACTCCTCTTGGTAATTGTCATAGAGAACTACCACTTATGACTGGTTCAACGGTAAAGAAATTTCTATTTACACCCTTAATGGTTTCTGCAGCAGTCTTTTTTACTCTAGCTGTACCTTTATCTCTGTTTGGTGCAAAGACTCTGAATATCAAAATTCAAGATGAGTCAGTGTTTTTTGGTGAATTGAAGGAGTTTAGCCCCCTGTATATGAGAATGACAGGAGTGGCGAGTGCAGCAGCGGGTATTATCACATTGGCTTTAATTGGGTGGCGACATGCTCGGAGAAAATCGGATCTCGATGAGGTAGAATTAGCAAATTTAGAACAGAGTCTTAAGGAAAAACAACAATTGCTGGAGATGCTGAAACTTTCGGAATCTCAGTTGCAGGAGTCTGATGCAACGGGATTGGTAAAGTTAAAGCTCAACTACGAGTCTGAAGAGATGGGGAAAGAGGAAGATTCTTCTAATTCATTACCAGAGAAAAGTCAGAGCGAAATTCAGCCAGTTGTGCAACCCTTAGTGATTACAGAGAATCCTATAGAGATTAAATCTGTTATATTGCCAATGCCCCAAGTATCTGCTGCTACTACTAAGTTTACCTCTGCTCAAAATTTCCTCGGCTACGATAAATCTAAAAATCCCTTAATTTCATCCCCAATTGATGATTCAGAAGATGAGGATCCAGAGGTGGATCGACTAGAAACTCAACTAGAACAAATCGTCCAGCAAATTGCGTCTTTACAAAAAACTTTACGCTCTAATTCCCAGAAAAAAACTCGGAGATAATATAGCAGTGGACACTTGACAGTGGGCAGTTGACAGTTATCCCAGGCTCGGCAAATCGTTGAGCGACTGCGGCAAGATAGTCATTAGATTTGACTCAGATGACTATCACTTTTGAAAAAATTCGCCTAGAAAAACGTGCTTTTCGGCTCTTTGGGTGCTTTAACATCATTTAACTATTTTTGGCAAAATAGTCAAATTGACTTGATTAACTTTTTTTAATCTGACGGGGCGAAAACTATGGCTAAAACCATTTCAAGTCGTGCCTATGCCTCCTGAATTAATACGCATCAATCAGGCGGAATGTGGTTTTTCACTTTCCATAATCTGCGACGCAAAGTTTAACGCATCCTCACGAGTTTCTATTTTACCTTCAATCTTGGCAATTTGAATTTCTGTTAGTAATTGTCCCACTTGGGGACTTGCTGGTAAATTGAGTCGTGCCATTAAGTCTTTACCAGTGACTAAGGATGTGGGATGAGCAACTGGATCTTTTGGATTGAGATAGCGTTGGATAAGAAAGGTTAGAGCATCCAGAGTCATGCCTGATGCCATAGCTAATACTACCAAAACGGGGAAGATTGAACCAGCATTTTGAAATAAAAAATACTCCTGACGCAGTGACATTGGTTTTGTTGTCGAAGAGAGTAATTCTGGCAAATATTGAATGGCAGTCAGGATAACTCGGATCTCGGCGCGACTGTATTTTAAATGGGCTAATGATTCTTCAGCCGCAGCTAAGGTGGCAGGGAGAAGATTGGTTAATTTGGCTAAATTTAATAGGGATAGAGATTTGCCACTGATTGGGGTGTTCAATTCATCGGCTAAATTAGGATAAGAGGCTGTTAATATGGCGGCGGATTCATCGATGGCAATCATTTTGTCTAAATTTTGATTGTTGATATCGCCAAACCAGTTTTGTAATAAATTATCTTCCACGGCGGCGATGAGCCAAGGTGTGCCTTGAGGAGATTTGAGGAGATAGGCTAATTCAACTTGTACTCTTTCGATGGCAACTTGTTTGAGTAATGGTGCAAGTTGACGAATGGTAGATTGAGTATTAGATTCAATCGTAAAACCAAGTTGAGCCGCTTGACGGTATCCTCGTAGTAATCTTAAGGGGTCATCTTCTAGATTTTGAGGAGATACCATCCGGATGATACCAGCACGGCAATCGGCGATACCATTGAGTGGGTCAAGGAATTGGGCAGTATGAGGATTATAGGCGATCGCATTAATTGTAAAATCCCTCCTATACAAGTCTGTCTCAATACTTTCCCCTTCCTGCTGGGCGAAATCCACCGTTGCAGCCTCAAACACTACTCTGGCAATCTGTCTTTCTTTATCCAGTACGACAAATCCAGCCTTGTAACGATTGGCTAGCGATCGCGCTATCTTAATAGCATCTACTGGTAGCACAAAGTCCAAATCCAGATAATCACTGCGTCTTGAGAGCAAGGAATCCCGCACCGCACCGCCCACCAGATAAGCAGTTTTTGGCAGTAATTCCAGGCTAAATGGCCAAGTTTCAGGAGAGAGGAGAGATGGTGAAACAGTCATTAACAGGATTGAGGGCGAAGTGTATATAGCAACCGCCACATCGGTTAGAAGCGAAATAACGTCATGAATACAATGGACAATTGAGAATTTTTAACTGTCAACTGTCAACTGTCAACTGTCAACTGTCAACTGTCAACTGTCCACTGTCAACTGTCCACTGTCCACTGTCAACTGTCCAC
>DOIX01000273.1:0-1206 GCA_003511885.1 Cyanobacteria bacterium UBA11153 | reverse complement strand
TCAACTGTCCACTGCTATAATGTAATTTTATGTAATCGGGATAGTTCACCAGTGCCGCTTAATCCCGATTAAGGAGTGCAAACAAATATGTGTATTTGCATTAACTGTCATTATGTAGACCGCTGCACCACATACTATGCAGTGGAAACTCAGCATCAAGTGCCTCATCTCACTGAAACCCCTGACTTTGAGGCAATTGAACCAACTATCAATGTCAATATCCGTCCCCGTCAAGATTACGTGGAGATGGAATGGGATGTTGTCGGTTGCCAAAGCTTTAAGGAAGAAACTGGCAAGTGGGTGAAACTCCGTCCCGGTGAACTTGTACCCACTTAAGGAGATTATAGATTATAGATTTTAAATTCAACCTTTAACTGCCCTGAATAAAGAGCTTGAGTCAACTGGTTATGAGATCTAGCCAGTATCATATAAATGTGAACATATATAAAGACCAACCTGCATGTCCTTTGAATTCATATCGCTGGAGACTATCCAGGAAATTGCCCGCCAATACGGTTATTGGGCAGTTTTTTTAGGAATTTTACTGGAAAATCTGGGCTTGCCTCTCCCCGGAGAAACGGTAACCCTAGTCGGCGGCTTCCTCGCTGGTAGCGGTGAGCTAAATTTCTGGTGGGTTTTTGCTTCTGCGGCTGGTGGTGCTATCTTAGGCGGTATCTGTGGCTATTGGATTGGTAGATATGGAGGTTTGCCTTTGCTCCTGAAGGTGGGCAAGTTTTTCGGTATCAATGAGGAGAAACTCCAAAAAGTCCAGGCCCAATTCGGTCAAAATGCTAGTAAAGCTGTGTTTATTGGTCGTTTTATCGCATTACTGAGGGTTGTGGCTAGCCCTTTAGCGGGAATTGCGAAGATGCCTTTTCTCAAATTTATGATTTATAACGTGACGGGGGCACTGGCATGGGCATTGGTAATGGTAAGTTTATCTTGTTTGGCGGGGAATCTCATCCCTCTTGAGGAGTTACTGGCTTGGGTGGCTAAATTTGGAATTGTGGCTTTATTCCTCGTCGCTGCTTGGTTGTTTGTCCCCATCTGGCTGGAATCTCGTCAAGTGAAAGGAGGCTAGTGCATCTGGGCAGAAATAACCCATCAGTTGTGAGCAGGGGGCAGGGGAGCAGGGGAGCAGGGGAGCAGGGGGCAGGGGAGAAAAAACCAGTATCAATGAAACTGGTGAGAAACTTCTGCCGCGCT
>DOIX01000200.1:15501-18376 GCA_003511885.1 Cyanobacteria bacterium UBA11153 | reverse complement strand
AGCCATTGAGATTAATCCTAACTATGCCAACGCCTACTACGGAAGGGGTAATGCCCGCTCTGAATTAGGGGAGACAAAAGATGCAATAGCAGATTTTGAGAAAGCGGCTGAATTATTGAAAAAAGATGGTAATCAATATTGGTATCAAAATGCCCTTAAGCGACTCAAAGAATTACGGGGAGAGTAAAGATTAAAATATCTTAGTTTATATAGCGTATTTGCCAAGTGCGAAATTTCACGGTAGGGGCGAAGCATTCGGGCGACAATTTATCTATCAAAACCTGAATATGGATATCCGAATGCTTCGCCCTGTTTATTGCGTCGCAATCAGATATATATGAAAACCCCAAATATCCTTGGTGCAGGGTGAAGGATATGGATATAAATATTTTCATTTCCCGTGAGGGGGAGGGTGAAGCATTTAGATATAAATATTTTCATTTCCCGTGAGGGGCAGGGTGAAGGATATGGATATAAATATTGTCATTTCCCGTGAGGGCAGGGTGAAGGATATGGATATAAATATTGTCGTTTCCCGATTAATCATATCCCCCAAATGCTTCACCCCTACATATCATCGCTCTCAATACCTAAATTCTAATTGATATGGTGAATAAAGACGCAACTCATTTCCCGTGAGGGCAGGGTGAAGCATTTGGATATAAATATTGTCGTTTTCCGATTAATCATATCCCCCAAATGCTAGGCTAACGCCCCGCTTCGCTAACACCCCTACATATCATCGCGCTCAATACCTAAATTATATTAGACAGTGGTTGAAACCACTGTCGGGTTATCGGCAGGGGCGAAAAATATTAATGAAAACCAACAGAAACATTGAATCTCTGAAGGTTTCTCTTAAATCCCCTAAGCCCCTACAGCTTCTTTCGCCGCATACATTACCTCCAAAGTAATTTCACTTAAACCACGTTCCCGCGCAAACTTCTCAGTATTTCGCTTCACTTTACCTCGGACAAAACCAGGAACTTTATTCAATTCTGCTTGTGCTTCCTTATTCCAACCTAAGTCAGAATCAGCAGAAATCCCCTTAGTAATCACTTCCTTCGTATCATGTCCGCCGAAGATTTCCAATAGGTGATCTTCCATCCCCAACGTAAAGGAATTATAGACTAAATCAGCAATTTGATTTGTCCCTTCATAACCCATAAATGGCTTGTAACCGAGGGGGAAGTTTTGAATGTGAATCGGTGCAGCAATTACACCACAAGGAATGTCCAAACGCTTACCAACATGGCGTTCCATTTGCGTACCGAAAATCGCAGCAGGTTCAATTCGGGCGATGGCATCGCCAATTGCCCCATTATCATCGCTAATCAGAACTTCATCGCAGTATTCGCTCACTTCTGCACGGAACCAATCTGCATCATATTTACAGTAAGTTCCCGCTAAAACGACATGAATTCCCATTTCCCGTGCCAGAATTTTTGTCATTGCCGCTGCGTGGGTATTATCGCCAAAAACCACGGCTTTTTTACCAGTTAAATTCTGACAGTCAATGGAACGAGAAAACCAAGCAGCTTGGGAAACATACAAAGTTTGGGTTTGAATAAATTCTTCATAATCTACATCCGCACCTCCAGCATTAAGAATTTGCTGAATTTTCCGAATACAACGGGCTGTTTCTACTACACCCATGGGAGCAATATCGACAAAAGGCATCCCGAATTGTCCTTCCAAATAACGGGCAGCCATTAAGCCAATTTCCCGATAAGGGACTAAGTTAAACCAAGCGCGAGGTAAATTTTTCAGATTATTAACTGAAGCCCCTTCCGGAATCACTTCGTTGACTTCAATCCCTAAATCTCCCATCAACCGCTTTAGCTCAGTACAGTCATGTTGGTTATGGAAACCCAGGGTAGAAATCCCGATAATATTAACTGAAGGTTTTTCCGTTTTCCCTTCTGGCAGTTCCCCTTTTTTCCGCGCTTTCTCGATATAATATTGGACAATTTGATCCAAAGTTCGATCTGCTGCTTGTAACTCATTAACCCGATAATGATTTACATCCGCCAACATTACATCAGCCTTAGCTTCCAGTTGGGCGCGTTCCACAAAATTTCCCAAATCTTCTTGTAAGATACTAGAAGTACAAGTGGGAGTTAAAACGATTAAATCTGGGTGTTCTTCTTGATCTTTGCGGGTGATATTATCTACCACTTTTTCTTGAGAACCCCGCGCCAAGACATTCCGATCTACAATACTAGCGGTTACTGGCGTGTAATTCCGTTCCCTTTCTAACATCGAACGCATCACATTAAAATAATCATCGCCCAATGGCGCGTGCATAATAGCATGAACATTTTTAAATGAACTAGCCACGCGCAGAGTGCCAATATGTGCAGGACCTGCATACATCCAGTAAGCCAATTTCATACAATCTTCTCCAGGTATCGCGATTCAAAGTAGCCCAATTTTAGAATGGGTGGATGGGCAATTGAGAAACGTTTCTGATTTTCTCAAGAAATCAGCCCTTTTGCAGAGACATAGTACGTCTGAAAAATGCCCAAACGTCATGCCTGACTGGGATTTAGTTTAGGACTAAAGCAACACGAATGTTGTTTTAGTGACATTATTCTTAACGTTTCGCGAAATTTCTCAATATTGGCGTGAGAGATGATGGTGGGTTGCTCCGAAAGGGCAACGCACCCTACTTAATCGGATTTTACCCGCAGTAGCGATCGCAAAAAACTAAATCATCGTCCCGATGATGGTGCGTTGCCCTTGGGGGACAATGCACCCTACGATTGATAAGCTGCTACGCATTTAATTTGTATAGCAATAGACAAGGCAGTTAAGGCATCAATAGTGAGGGAAGGGTGAAGCAAGAGGATATAAATATTTAGGGTTTGTTGCC
>DOIX01000200.1:0-15152 GCA_003511885.1 Cyanobacteria bacterium UBA11153 | reverse complement strand
TTCGATAAATTTACTATCCAATACCGATCAAAGCACGCGATCATAAGTACATCACTGCGGAGTAAATATCGGATGATGAATCACCTCGAACACATGCTCAAAATGGCAGAAGACGAACTCACCGAATACAGCACAGATGCGCGGAAAATGGAAAAACTCCGTCGCAAAATTGGACTAGCCATTCCCAGAGAGCAGCAAAAAATTTGCCGTGAAACCTTAGCTGCCCAAATGGCATCTAGCGGTTTACAGAAGCTAGTTGAACAACAACGCCAAACAATTGCCCTACCTTTTTGGGGTATAGCCGGATTAGGTTTACTAGGAGGAATTTCTCTCGCCCAATGGCTCGGTTATGTTATGGCTGTTGCGGGAACTATTGCCGCCTACCGCATTCAAAAATGGGGTTGGGAATTACAAGCCAAGCGTTTGCTACTACAAACATTAGACGATATTGAAGCCCGTATCGCCCAACCTAATTAGGGCTTGCTGAATCCCCTATGTCAATGATGGTGGAGCCAGTAAATTAAATTATTAGCCATTAGCCATTAGCCACTTAGATGACCACATTATGGTGCGTTCCCCTGGCGGGACAACACACCATAAGATTACAATTTGAGTAGGGTGCGCTGCGCAGCGCACCCTACTCCGCGCGATCGCAAAAAATAATTATTTCTCTATTTTTGATAGATTTCTGGATAATTTTTTTTAACGCAAAGGTACGCAAAGGTTAACGCAAAGGTACGCAAAGGTACGCAAAGGGTAGCGCAAAGAGCGCAAAGGGTAATAGAAGGTATAAAATATTTGACAGTGTTATATCTCGATCGCGATTATGGCTGAATTTTTATTGGAAGTCGGTACTGAGGAATTACCTGCTGATTTTGTTGATGGCGCAATTAAACTGTGGCTCTCTCGCTTGCCGAAAAGTTTGGCTGAACATTTTATAATGCCTGATGCGATTGAGGTTTATGGGACTCCTCGTCGTCTGGCTATCTGGATAAAAGGATTGCCAAATCGGCAACCGGATCGAGAAGAGGAAGTTAAGGGACCTCCCGCTCAAGCTGCCTTTAAGGATGGGAAGCCGACTAAGGCGGCAGAGGGATTTGCTCGGAAGCAGGGGGTGGAATTAGCTAGTTTGGAGCTGAGGGATACTGATAAAGGGCAATTTGTCTTTGTGGTTAAGAAAATTTCTGGTCGCCTTGTGACTGATATTTTAACTCAATTGATTCCGCAGTGGATTTTTGGGTTGGAAGGTAGGCGATTTATGTGTTGGGGCGATGGGGATTTGAAGTTTCCTCGACCAATTCGCTGGTTGGTGGCATTATTAGATGAGGCGGTATTGCCCATTGAGATAGTGAATGGCTCGGAAAGGATTAAGAGCGATCGCGTTTCTTACGGTCATCGTATCTTACATCCGGCTCCTGTGACAATTCCTTGCCCTAGGGATTATATTGCTACTCTGGAATCAGCTTTCGTGATGGTGAAGTCTGAGGCTCGCCGCCAACTGATTGGCGAACAAGTTAAGTCTACTGCGGCTAAACTTAAAGGCTATGCTCCTATTTATCCTAATTTATGGAATGAAATTACTAATTTGGTAGAATACCCGACTCCGGTTGTGGGTAAGTTTGATGATGAGTTTCTCATCTTACCTCCAGAAGTGGTAACAACTGTAATGGTGACTCATCAGCGTTATTTCCCGGTATTTACAGATGAAGAGGAAACCACATTAACTCCTTATTTTATTACTATTTCTAACGGGGATCCCAATAAATCTGAGATTATTGCTGCCGGGAATGAGCGAGTGATTCGGGCAAGGTTGGCGGATGGTCAATATTTTTATAAAACTGATTTGGCTTCGCCTCTAGAAAGCTATTTAAGTCAGTTAGAAAAGGTGACTTTTCAAGATGAATTAGGTTCGGTGCGGGAAAAGGTGAGGCGGATTGAAAAAGTTACTGCCGCCATTACTGAGCAACTAAAGCTATCAGAAAAGGAAAGGAATGATTGTCTCAGATCCGCCTTACTCTGCAAAGCAGATCTCGTTACCCAAATGGTTTATGAGTTTCCGGAATTACAAGGGGTAATGGGGCAAAAATATGCAGCAGCTAGTGGAGAATCACCAGAAGTAGCAACAGGAATTGTGGAACATTATTTACCCAAAGGAGCTAACGATAATTTACCTCAAAGTTTAACAGGTAGAGTAGTAGGATTAGCAGATCGTATTGATACATTAGTCAGTATCTTTAGCTTGGAAATGTTACCAACGGGTTCCTGCGATCCTTTTGCCTTGCGCCGTGCCGCTAATGGAGTAATTAATATTACGTGGAATGCCAATTTGGGAATAGAATTGCAGGGGCTATTAAACTTTGCCTGTACCAATTTTATCGCAATTTATCCAAATAAAACATCACCGATGAATCTGTTAAAAGAGTTTTTCTTCCAACGGATTCGCTCCCTATTGCAAGAAGAGCTGAAGATAGACTACGATCTGGTCAATGCCGTCTTGGGTGAAAAAGATCTAGAATATCAGGAACGAGCATTACGGGATTTGCTGGATGTTCGCGATCGCGCTTTGTTCCTCCAATCTATCCGGAATAACGGCAAACTCAATCAAATCTACGAAACTGTCAATCGCTCTACCCGTTTATCTCTCCAAGGTAATTTAGATTTCCAAGCATTAGAGCCAAAAGCAGTTGTCAAAACCGAACTTTTCCAAAAACCCAGCGAACAAGCATTTTATGACGCAATTGTCAAGTTAGTCCCCCAAACTAAATCCGCTCAATTGGAGCGGAATTATCAAAAATTAGTCGATGGATTGGCGGATATTGCGCCTACTGTAAGTAACTTTTTTGATGGGGAGGATAGTGTCTTGGTGATGGATGAGAATTTGGAAATTCGGCGAAATCGTTTGAATTTGTTAGGGTTATTGCGGAATCATGCGCGGGTTTTGGCGGATTTTGGGGGGATTGTCAAGGGTTAGATTTTTTTACGTCAAGGTGCGCAAAGTGTTTTTGGTAGGGTGGGCACTGTCAACTCTAGCTTGAAAAGCTGATGATTGGGTTGGTGGGGAGTGCCCATCCTAAACCAATTCAAATTGGTACAAGTTATCGCAGTCAACTGTCAACTGTTTCCCTAACTTTGGATACGCAAGATTAAATCCACTGTCTTGCTAGCATGTTTGGGGCTAGCAGATTCAGGCACTTGCCAAGTTAACAGCGATCGCTTAATTTGCTCAATAATCATCTTATCGCTTAGAGTGGTGGCATTTTCGTCTAACACCACTCGCGTGACGCGCCCTTTCTTGAGGATTAACTCGAAGACAATCTCTCCATTCAATCCTGAAGGTAGGTTTAATCGCTGTAGGTGTCGTGTTAGAATTGCGATCGCGGCAGGATCCAATCCATTAGCGCTAACAATTTGTAAAGGATGATTGATTGCCCCTGGTGTTTGGGCAAATGATTCTGCCTCCATTAATAAACAATCTAATTCTTCTAATTCGTTGTCTGAATTAGACAGACTCTCTGAGTTAGTTAGGGCAGATTGAAACCATCCTAATGTAATACCGCGCTCTCTTTCTTCCCTAACCTGATTAAACATTGCAGGTGCCGATTTGAACGTTACTCGATTTAGAGGGGGAAGAGGAATATTTCCTCGATAAATTCCTTCATAACTCACTCCTTCTGGCATTTCTACTGGTACTGCCATTGAGATAGAATTCCCTTCGGGATCGACTCTTACTTCATCGCTAACTGCGACAAAAGCAGTGTATTGAGATAATAATTGATAAGTTAATGCTGTCTCGGTAACTGCCTCTACTATCCCTTTGGTTTCATAGCGGAATATTTGATTCATTAAATCTTTTATCCGCGCCCTGCCCCAGAGTTGGGCAATGGCATAATTCCCAGTTTTGGCAAAGTTGAGGTTAAATGTCTTTTCATACCGATATCCACCAGCGGCAATACCAGTAATCTGTAAATTACCTGCAATTCGATCTAATTTTTTGCCAAATAATACTAAAGGTTGTTCCGCAAATAAGTCTGGTACAACCGATGGATAAATTACGGGGTTTTCTCCCGTGCCATTCCAGTTAATTTGGATATTAGTTAGCACCGGATTATTAATTTGGCGGAAAAATTGATTGGCTATTTCCTCTGTCGGCTCATCGTGATGGACAATTCGCGAAATTCCTCTACCTATTTGAGCAATGCGATTGAGTAAGAAGCGATTGGTTGAACTACCAACGCCAAAACTATAGAGGCGATTTCCTGATTTTAAATGTTCTTTTACTTCTGCCAAAATTTCATTTTCATTCCCGATATAGCCATCCGTCAACAAAACAATACTCCGTAACCTTCCCTCTCCTGCTGCTGGAAAATTTAGTACCGCCCGAATCCCATTAAGTAAGTAAGTACCGCCATTCGCTTGTAACTTATTAATGTATTTGATTGCTTTAGCCCGATTTTCCGGTGTATTAGGTAAAGGTTTGGGAGATAACTGAGTGGTGATATCGGAAAAATCGATAATGGTAAAAGTATCGTTAGGATTCAAACCATTGATAAATCTCCGCATCAATTCTTGCGATTTCTGCAAAGGATCTCCCTGTTGGGAACCAGAGGTATCCATCAGAAATACCACATCCTTGGGGACAATTTCATCACTGCGGTATGTCAAAGCAGGGATCAAATAAAGGGCGAAATGTCCGCCCCTATCATCAGCTTGAGTTAAGATAGTGGCATCCGTGCGATCGCCTGCTACTCGATACCGTAAAATTAAGTCTTTATTGGGAATAGTATCTTCATTCCCCAATCTCACCCGGACAATTTGCCCCTCATGTTCAATTCTAAGTTGATGAGAAGTAGAACGGACATTAGAAACAGGCAAACCAGCATCAATTTCTACCGTTACACCAATATCATGTCCGGAACGAGTATCTGGCCTTACAATAGGAGAAGTAATCCGCGAAGCATCGGGAACTATATCCGTATCCCCACTACCATCAATCGGGATACCAGGAATAAAACGAGGTCCCACTACCATCGGGAATACAAACTCATAGTCACCACCCTCAAATTTTAAACTATCGGTGTAGCGGATAGTGACATCAATCTGTTCTCCCGGCAGAATATTCGCCAAAGACTGAGTAAAAATATTATCCCTTTCTTGCTCCAACAAGCCAGCAGTGCGCCCTTGTCGTTTCGCTGTTTCGTAGATAGCTTGTGCCTCTTCCCTTTTTTTTATGTTACCTTTGATTTTGCGATCGCCGATGGTTATTTCCATATCATCCACAGCGGCTTCATAAGGCAAAGGAAAGACATAAACTGCTTCTAACGCTACCGTAAAAGGATTCTCATATCTCTGAGTTACCTCTACCCGCGACAGGTTACCAGCAATTTTGGCCTCAACTTCGGTATGTTTAAGGGGGAATGGCAGTTTTTCTTCGCCATTTTGCACATATAAACCGCCAATCGATGGGTTGGGATGTGTCGGTGTCTTTATCGGCATCAGAGTCTCCCTCACAAAGCATATATCTCTATGGTATAGCAACCGCCAGGACAGTTAGGACATTCTCAATTCCTCAAACCCTTGATTTTACAGTTTTCTTCCTGAGCCAATAGCCAATAGCCAATAGCCTCTAGTCCCTCGCTATAGCTTAAAATTTCTGGAATTGAACAGTGGATGCCCTCCTGGGGAGTGGGGACTAACTAGGGTTTGCGGAAAAAGTCTTTTCGTGAGGGGAGGGTGTGGGTTTTTTGGTGTGGGGATTTGAATAGTTTTCTTGAAGGCAATTTTCCCATTTAAGTTAAAAAGTCCATGAATTTTCAGGGGTGTAACTCTTATTCCTGGTACTTTTCTCTAACTAAAATCAGCGCTCGAAGCGGCATTGCTGTCAAGGTTTCCGACTTATACAGTAAACCCTAACTAAAAACCAATAACAACTAACTTTTACCCAAGGTATCTTCCCAATTATCCACCAGGAATTAGCTTGATTTTTTTACTATTTTCCTTTCCCAAATAAGCATTTTTTATTTGCTATTGTTCAATAACTTACCATAAGCAATCGGGAGGACAATAGGCCAAACTACAGCACCAATAACAAAAGTTACCAAACAGAATATTTTCTCTTCTCGAGATAAATTACGCTCTTGATTATAGCGCTCGAACCAGATCCCGAACAAGCAGATAGATATTAACAAGTAAAATGAAAGTAACATATCGTTTTTATTTGCTTTCCCTTCCATTGACTGGCTTAGAGTGGAACGGTTGAAACTCGTTATCGTACATTTGTTATTTGTGTTTTTTTGTCACATCCAACTCCGAGCTTATCCTCTTTGATAATCTTAGGCAAGTCGGCGTGTATCTGGGAATCAAATTGAGATAGATTGACTAACTCTTGACTTTAGGCAACTTTGGATCGAATCCAAATAAAAAGTTTCAGAATTTTATTTGTTTCCAATAACTTTCAATTCGATCGTCAAAACGACAATAATTTGTCATTACTGACCATACTTACCACTTTAAAAGCGATCGCTCAGGTTGAAATCGGTAAATCTACTGAACATTCATCAATCAATATATATAAAGTTTCACGTAATTTTTCAGATATCCAGAAATCAGCCGTCATACCAAATCCGGGTTAATTACCCCCTTTATCTAAAAAAGCAGGGGAGAAGGGAGCAGGGAGCAGGGGAGAAAAAAATGGCATAATGATAACGCGGGTTTAAAAAGCGGATTTGGTATGATGGGTTATTTCTGCCCACCTGCACTAGCTATTCCTCATTCCCCAGATAATCCCCTGACTTGCCACCTGTTTTGCTCAATAAGCGAATCGACTCAATTTGGATAGACTTTTCCAATCCTTTCGCCATGTCATATAAAGTAAGGGCAGCCACAGAAACGGCAGTTAGTGCTTCCATTTCCACACCCGTTTCCGCTTTAGTGGTGACAGAGGCTTGGATGTGATATCCCGGTAGCTGCGGGTTGGGCAAGATTTTGACATCTACTTTATGCAGGGGTAAGGGATGGCAGAGAGGAATGAGCTGGGATGTTTGTTTGGCAGCCATAATTCCAGCAATCCTCGCTGTTGCCAACACATCACCCTTGGGAGTATTCCCGGTTTCAATCGCCTCAAAAGTAGTAGCTGCCATCCTCACTCGCCCTACCGCAACAGCTTGACGGCGGGTTATTTCCTTGGCGGAGACATCCACCATCAGGGCTTCTCCCTGACTGTTGAGGTGGGTGAGAGATGGAATTTCTGAAGGGTGTTGCATAATTGAAATTAGATGTGATAGTATTAATTTCCAGTGAGTGAATCCACTAAAGCAAGGGCTTGTAGCTCAGTGGACTAGAGCACGTGGCTACGGACCACGGTGTCGGGGGTTCGAATCCCTCCTAGCCCGTTTCAGAAGACGAAAGAATTCAATTCTTTCGTCTTTTTTGATATTTTGCCTTTTTTCGCTTTCGATTGAGTTTGTTCTGTAACTATAAGGAGACAAGAGGATGGCATACAGTGATTTTAGTTTAGCTAGCGTTAAAAAGACGTTTAATTTAACTATTTCATCACAAAAAGATTTATTTTCTGGTGTTTCCCCTTTACCCTATAGCAATCTTTTAAAAGAAACCTTAGATTATAACGTTCCTTTTGCCCTAGCAAGTAACACAGAAAAGTCTCGTTCAGAAATGATTATTGCTCCGATTTTGCTAGAAGTTACCAAAAAGTGTGCCCATCAAATTAGTTTATTTTCTGGTGTGGATTTTCATGTGGATAAGGAACAAGGTTTAAATGGTACTTGTGATTTTATGATTAGCCGTTCAAGTGAATTGCTCATTATTAGTGCGCCCGTCATTCTGATTGTAGAAGCTAAGAGAGAAAATATTAATTTGGGGTTGGGTCAATGCGTGGCAGAAATGTATGGAGCAAAATTATTTAATCAAGAGGAAGGCAATGAAATATCGAGGATTTATGGGGTGGTGACTACAGGAGAGGTATGGAAGTTTTTAAGGCTGGAGGAAGATAAAGTTGAGATTGATTTAGGGGAGTATTTTTTAAATGAAGTGAATAAGATCCTAGGAATTTTAGTTAGCGCTGTTGGGGAGTATAGCGAGGGACTAGGGGCTGGGGACTAGGGGATCGGGCGTGTCTTCACAGTAGAAAATTTAACGTAGCAGTGATCTAGGGGCGTTAGCGCAGCTCGGCGCAGCCTAGGATATAGACTGAAAATCTTGGATTTAACCAATGACTTATCGCCCATATCCCAGGCTAACACATAGCTCTTGCTAACGCCCCTGCCCTAATATTCAGAGGCAAGAAGACACGCTTTAGGGAAGAAAGCCCCTAGTGCAGGTGGGCAGAAATAACCCATCAGTTGTGAGCAGGGGGCAGGGGAGAAAAAACCAGTAAGCTGCTACGCATTTAATTTATATATCCCCACACCCTACACCAAAAAAACCACACAAAAAAACCACACCCCATCCTCACAAAAATACTTTTTCAGCAAACCCTACTTATGAAAATTCCCAAGCTATTTTGGCAAGCCGCCCCATTCCTCGTAGCTGGATTTGGTGGTATTTTGATGGGATTGACTCCTGCACCTGTTGAAGCTTGGTTTTTGGCGTGGGTTGGATTAGTACCCCTGTGGTTTCTAGTGGCTAGAAGTAAAAGTATCCGCCATAGCATTTTATATGGCTTGATTTGGGGTATTGGCTATCATGGTTTAGCGCTATCTTGGATTACTGGTATTCATCCCATGGATTGGATGGGAGTGCCGTGGTTAGCCAGTATTAGTATCGCAATTTTTTGTTGGATTTTTATTACTCTCTGTGGCGCTGCTTTAGTAGCGTCGTGGGCGGGATTAATCACTTTCTTGCATCACTGGGAATTCTCGTTAAAAAAAAATCCAGTTAAAACACCAAACCCCCAACTAAAAACTTTATTCCGTCTCTTACTGGGAGTAAGCTTATGGTGTGGATTAGAAGCAATTTGGAGTAGCGGACCTTTATGGTGGTCATCTTTATCTTATACTCAAAGTCCCCATAATCTATTTATTTTACATCTCACTCAGTTATCTGGTCCAGAAACCGTAACGGGAGCAATTGTCGCAGTTAATGGTTTGTTGGCAGAAGCCGCAATTAGTTATGGTTACACTCAAAATTTGAGAAGCTGGGATGCTCCCCCATCCCAATTTGGCAAAAACCTAGGTTATATTCTTCCTCCCCCCTTTAACAAGGGGGGTTGGGGGGGTGAAAATCATGGCAACAAACAAGTATCTTTGGCAAAACGGGATGCTCCCAGGGAAGATGGGGAGACAAAAAACTATTCCCAATTTAGAAAAGAGTCTATTACTTACTTTAGCCTAGCAATTGGGTTACTATTTATCTTACACGCGATCGGATTTACACTCTACAGTCGTCCCCTCAATCAACCAGCGGAAACCTCCCTTAAAGTAGGAATTATTCAAGGTAATATTCCCAATCGCATTAAGCTTTATCCCGAAGGTTGGTATCGCGCTATTGAAGGTTATACTACAGGTTACGAGCAATTAGCAGATGAGGGAGTGCAAGCCGTTTTGACACCGGAGACAGCATTGCCATTTTTGTGGAAAAATCAGGTACGATATGGAAGTTCTTTTTATTCAGCTATTTTAGATAAAGGTGTCCTCGCCTGGGTAGGCGGATTTGGCGAAAAAGACGGCAGCTTAACCAATAGTCTATTTACCGTCATAGGTACAGGTGAAACTTTTAGTCATTATGATAAAGTCAAGTTAGTACCCTTGGGGGAATATATTCCTTTTCAGGCAGTTTTGGGTAAATTAATTAACCGACTTTCTCCATTAAATGCTGACTTAGTACCTGGCAAACCCAACCAAATCTTTAATACACCCTTCGGTAAAGCAATTGTCGGAATTTGCTATGAATCTGCCTTCACCAATCATTTCCGCCAACAAGCCGCCAATGGTGGCGAATTTATTCTTACCGCTTCTAACAATGCTCATTATAGTGAAACAATGCCAGCACAACACCACGCCCAAGATGTAATCCGGGCAATTGAAACCAGTCGTTGGGCAGTAAGGGCAACAAATACAGGATATTCTGGTATTGTAGATCCTCATGGTAAAACAATCTGGATTTCTCGAATTAATCAGTATCAAATTCATGCCGATAGAATTTATCGGCGACAAAATCAGACGCTTTACGTGCAATGGGGTGATTGGCTAACTCCTCTGTTATTAGTGTTAGTAACTTTGATTGGGGTAATACTTTAATCCTCAATTCAATTGAGGTGGCAATTCCGCAGGTGGTGGAGAATTATTATCAGGAGGAAGAGGTGGTGTACCACCCAGCGGCTGCGGTAAAGGTGCAGGTCCCGACTCTGAGGGAGTTGCCCCCCCACCAGGAGGACTACCCCCATCAGGAGCCGCTTCTGGATTTGCGGCTTTTGGCGGCGGTGACGGGAGCGGAGCCGTTATTGGTGGGGGGAGACTCCCTCCTGGCGGCGGTAGCACTGGAAGGCTTCCAGGTGCAGCTCCAGAGGGTTTTCCTGAAGGAGGTGGGGATGGTTTTGCCGATGGAGTGGCAATAGCTTGAGGTGGAGGGATAAATGTTTCGATAGAAACAGAGCGACTTTTTTGTTCCCCAGTCTTATTTGTGACTTGAATAGTGATTGTTTCACTACCTGCTTCTTGACTGAGAGGATAAAGAATTGTTCCATCAATCGGTACGCTACCAGGAGTTGGTAAAATCTCCACTTTAGTATCTTTATCTCCCTTAACTTTCCAGGATATTAATAATCCAATCGGTTTGTTAGAATCGATGGGGATGCGAACTTTCGGCAAGGGATTTACACCATTAATTTTAAATTCAATAATTTCAATTGGTATGGGGATAGCTTCTATTTTGATCGGATCGGTTTTTTGGGTTTCTAATACTTCAATGTTGCCGTGTTTGTTAACAATCGTTAATTCAAAAATATAGGTTCCAGCTTTAGTGGCATTAGTCGGTAAATTTCGGCAAACTAAACCTTCCTGGTTTATTTGACAGAATTTCCAAAGTACTTGGGGAATGCCTCTACTGAAATCGAAGGATATTTCTGGAACATTTACTACACCTTCTGGATCTCGACCAATTAATTTTAAGGTTTGAATTTCTTCAGGATGGCTGATTTTCCAATTGAGGATAATTCGGTCAATTTTAATAACTTGTTTGGGTGTTTGAGTTTGGTTTGGGGTTTGATTTGGTGTTGGGTTGAGTATTTTATTTGGAGTTGGAGTTGGAGTTTTAGTTTCATTCGGAGTTTCGATTTGATTGAGGTTTTGATTCAAAGTTAGATTTTGAGTTAAGCTTTGGCTTAAGGTTTGATTGGGGGTTTGTTTCGCGGTAGTAGTAGTTTTAGCAGTCTGATTAGCTGTAGATGGAATTATTTCGCTAACTGCTTCTTGGTAAACAGGTAAAGGGGAAGCAAATTCAAGAATCTTGGGTAAGGGAAATGGCGCAATCTGCACCGTACTAGTTTTAATAGTCTGAGAGGCGATTCCTTTTTTTCCTAAAGGCACTAAGGTGAGTTGAAAAATATAACTACCAGATTTACGGGCATCAGTTGGTACATTCTTACAGATTAGTACCACCTGTTGGACGCAGAAACTCTTCAATTCACTAGGTAAACCTTTGCTAAAGTCGTAAACAATCGGGCTGGTAATAACCATCCCATCAGGAGATAATCCTTCCAACTTTAATGATTGTAACCGCTTGGGATTGGCAATTTTCCAATTCAGCCGCACCATATCCCCTTCCGCCTCTGAATAACTATTGCTAGCGGGAGAAAAATCCACAATCTGTGGCAGTGGTTTGGGACGAAAGAATAACCACCAAATCAGTATAATTAGCGCCGCAACTACACCAACTATACCTAAAATAGCTAATAAAAAATGCCACCAAGGTCGTCCTTCCCAAATTAAAGTCCCCTGGTAACGATTATTAGGAAGGGGAAGTTGCTCACTATCCTTAAGTTCGACAATAAAGTTAAAAACCCGCCCATAAAAAGGGCGCTTCCACCACTTGGAAGTAGGTTCCACTTCTAAAGTGGCTACACCATAACTTCTAGGTAGCAGCCTCACTCGTTTTGGTGTTAAGGTATAGGTACAGAGATCGTCCCCATCTACACTTTTAGCTTCCAGAGTAATTTCCCGGGGACAATTCCCGCCATTGTAAAGTTGGATTTCAAATAAACCAGTGAGATTTCTCACCTTTCCAACTAAAGTTACGAGTTCGACATTGAGGAGATGGAGAGGTTCAATTTGGAAATATACTGGTTCTAATAAAACCAAATCTGGCTTATCCAGAGAGTAGAGACGGATTGTCGGGGAATAAACAGCAGCAACTGCTTCTAAAGGTGGTGTTAAAATTAATTGAATCTGTCCTTTATCACCGGGATTTAATTCCAGCGCATCGGTAAGTTGTACCACTCCTAATTCCGGTAAACCTTCCGGATAAATAACCGTAAACCACTTAGGATCGATATCCGGACAAGTCAGGCGAAATCTATCCACACGATCTGAACGATTATGAACGATAACTTGTACTGGAAAAGATCCTCCAGGTGGCAAAGATTGAGGATTTGTCGAGCTAGTGACAGGAAGTAAATTAAAAGTAGGATCGTTGACTGTAACAGATTCCTGGACAAAAGGTAGCACCCGAAATCGGGATTGATGCTGAATCGGAGTATCTTCTGGATAATGCTGCTGGGCATCTACCAACAAGAGGTAATTATAAGTACCAGGCAGTGCATCAAGAGGTATTTGAATCTGAAAAATGACTTCACCACTTTGCCCTCTACCCAAAGCCAATCGTTCGCAAGGGGAAAGACACCAGCCGTGCAATGGCTCAGAAGTTTCATCAATCTTAATATCGATTAATGCACTGCGATCGCCCTCATTTGTCACCGTGACAAACAATTCTAAAGCCTCACCAGGAGCAACAGAAAATTCACCAGAAGGATTAATAATCGTCGAGAGAGGCTTACCCGGAGCTAGGGATTGGCGAATAGGTTGAGATACTTGAATTCCGCTGCCAGCTAACTGAATGAAATAGCGAGAGGAACCTCCGGCTATACTTTGAGAAATATTCCCCTCTACAAGCAAGAGATTAAGTTCATATCTAACAGATTCTTCGGCAAGGTTAAGTGACTCTACTAATTCTGACAGGGTACATCCCTGATTTCTTTGAATGAATAGAGCAATGCGTCGCTGAGGATCTCGCAGTGTTAAGATATCTGCCATGGTTAAACCCTCGCCATTGTTTACCTGTACCAAATCGCCCCTCATGTTTTTTACTTACCTGTTATTGAATAATCTCGATAAAATACTGAAATTTTCATGAATTCATTAATCAAATTATCCAGAAAAAGAAAGTAGACACAGATGGATTGGATGACGAGCGATTCAATGGGCTAAAGATTCTTGACTAATAATGACTAAAAAATGAATCGCTCCCACTTTTAGCATCTCCACCACTCCACCACCCCACTCACTACCCCGATTCACCCAAAAATCCAAGAACCCGCTAATATTTGGAGTGGTATGACTAGATTAATCGGCTGTAATTGGCTGTGATATCAGCGATCGCGCTTTGAGTCAAGACAGTCCAGCCTCAAGAGGAGTTATTATTGATGAATCACCTATCCGATCGCAATCCAGTAGTTAATAAATCGATAGTCTGGACAATTTCCCTGGTTTCAGTATCCTTGTTTGTACCTTGGATGTTAGCTCAATCCTTGCCGCCACGATCTGTTTCTAGCCGCATTTCGCGCGCGCAATCTGTCACCCCCTCTCTTCAAACTTCTCCCCAATCCTCTTCCCAGCCTTCTCTCCAACCCTCTCCCCAAGAGATTCTCACTCCCTCTCCCCACCAAATTGCTCCTGAAACAGATTGGCATCAGGATTTGGTTAGTCGCAGTCTCTTATGGCAGTATAATCCTCCAACTACCCCAAGGGGAGGGACAGGGGATCGGGAAATTCAGGGAATGGCTAATGCTAGAGCCGATAAAAAGATGGGGAATGAGAAAAATCATACTCCAACTCAAGGATATATCTCCAAGCAGCAAACATTACCAGCCAAAGCATCTGTCTCTCATTCCCCAACTCAAACCCAAGGCACTAAACTATCTTCAGCTCACAAACCATCATCCCCAACCAGCAAACAACCATCTCAACCCAGAAGCCAACAAGCTCAAAAATCTCAAAATTCTCAACAGCAGACAACTCCCGCCAGGAAACCATCTGGCAAGACACCAGTTATCGAAATGCGAGTGGCGATTGCCGATGGCGTAAATTCTCTGGCAATTGCCACCTCTACTCCCGGAGAAATAGTTGATGCTAGAGGTAAATTATTAGATAAGCTACCAGCAAAGCAGGCAATTGAAGTATTGCCAGGTGGTCCAAATATTCGGGTGGGTAAATGGACAACACCAGCAGGAGTCTGGATTAAACCAAGCCAAGGCGGACTAGTATTTGTGAATAATCGCTGGTATCGGGGAGATGTACTATTGGTTTCTCAAGGAAATAATCTCTTAGCAGTTAACTACGTCGAGCTTGAAGCTTATATAAGTAGTGTAGTCGGTTCTGAAGTCTATCCAAATTGGCCGATGGACGCTTTGAAGGCACAAGCCATCGCCGCTCGCTCTTATGCAATCGTTCATTATATCAGACCTGCTAATCGTTTATACGATTTGGGTAATACTCAGCGTTGGCAAGTTTATAAAGGTATTGAGACAGAGTGGAATACTACTCTCCAAGCTGCCCAAGAAACTCGTGGTATTTTCCTCAGTTACAAAGGTGGTGTAGTGGAATCAATGTACGCTGCTTCTGATGATATTGTTGCCAATGTTTTTGGGGGACAAGGAATGAGTCAAAATGGCGCTTACAAATTGGCAACGCAGGGATATAACTATCAGCAAATTTTAAATAATTACTATCCTGGTGCATCTTTGGCTTGGCTGGATGCTACAGCTAGGGACTAGGGGCTAGGGACTAGGGCGCGTCTTCTTTCCTCTGAATATTAGGGCAGGGGTGTTAGCGCAGCCTAGCATTTTGGCGATAAGTCATTGGTGAAACCCAAGATTTTCAGTCAAAATGCTTCGCCCCTACATCACTGTTAAGCTGCGGCGCATCTAA
>DOIX01000275.1:28491-29446 GCA_003511885.1 Cyanobacteria bacterium UBA11153 | reverse complement strand
CGGCGGTTGAAACCGCTACTACAAAAACCCCAGGACGCCTCCGCGGACAAGCGAAATAAACCGGGTTTTTAACTCGGATTTAATATAAGGACTTCATACCAAATCCTGGTTTGGGAACCCCGTTATTCTCGCTTGTCGGCGTAGGCAGACTTTGTTTGTATAGAAGCGATTTCAATCGCCGAGTGATATAGGGGATATCTTGCCCGGATTTGGTATCAGTCCTTCAAAATTTAAGAATTCAGAACGATATTCCTGAATGCAAACCTAAAGATTGTCCGATCCAATCGAGATAAGCCTCGCTACCCGCCACAATTTCAATCGCAATAATTTCGGGAACTTCATAGGAATGCAATTCCCGCACTTTTGTCTTTAAATCTTCAAATTTAGCCAAATCAGTTTTAATCGCCAACTGCCACTCAGCAGCCGAATTAATCTCACCTTGCCAAGTATAAATAGAGCGAATTGGCGACAAACTCACACAAGCAGCGAGCTGATTTTCAACTAAAGATTTGGCAATATTCTCCGCCTCAACCTCCGAACCAGCAGTTACCAAAACAATCCCAAAATTACTTGTCATAATTACTTGTTATTTGTTAGTTGTTATTTGTTATTTGTTAGTTGTTATTTGTTTGTTGTTTCCAATAACTAATAACCCCTAACTAATAACCAATAACTAATAACCAATAACTAATAACTAATAACTAATAGCCAATAACTAATCACAAAAAATCCTACTCATCAATTTGCCACATATCCCGACTTAAGTCTTCATCAAGAATCTTTTTCGGACGCAATACCAAAATTAACCGTCCCAACAAAGGTATGCTGGGAGAATCAGGAAACCACTCAACCGCTAATTTTCCTGAATTATCGATAGCAAAATAACTATCATCATCCCATTCCCCTCCACCACGATCTATAATTGCTAAAACATCTTCAGGTTTTTCAGGATTTT
>DOIX01000275.1:28295-28467 GCA_003511885.1 Cyanobacteria bacterium UBA11153 | reverse complement strand
CCCCATTCCCCATTCCCCATTAATTAACAATTAATTTCGCTAACTTCCCAAGAATTAACTTTGCACGGCGCCGTCAAAGAAAAGTAGCGCCTAGTAGAATCCGGCAAAATAGCACCCGCCAACAAAGCATTATCTAAATTAGCTCCGATTAACGTCGCCTCGCTCAAATCTG
>DOIX01000275.1:25414-28117 GCA_003511885.1 Cyanobacteria bacterium UBA11153 | reverse complement strand
CTGGTGAAAAATATCAGTGGTGAGAGGCAATTTACCCAATACAGGTACAAGTCTGGGCAATTGTTCGCTCAATTCAATCCGATAAAATGGTAATCTAGGAGCAGGACGACTAGTACTACCAAAACCTTCCGTAAGTAACTGTTCAATTTGTTTTCTCGCCTCTGGAGAATTAACAAACATCAAACCCCGTGCAATTAAACGCGCCCTCTCTTGCAAATTAGTTTGTTGTTTCGCTAATTTCCAATACTGATAAGCCACCGCGTCTCCGGCATGACTGGTAAATCCTTCCGGTAAACTTCTCTGACGGAAAAAGTCTTTGATGGCTTTGGCTACCTCGCGGGCAGCCTCAGAATCGAGATTTTTCGCCACAATTAGCTCAGATGCCGCCACCCGTTGCGGTTGAGTGAGAATCCGCAACTCGTATAGAATATCACTACCAGTCCGTTCAAAGCGCGATCGCACCGCCTCAGATATTCCTGCTGCAACCAAAGTCTCGTAGACTTGAGATGCTACAATAACTTGATTCTGTTGAATTGGCTCAAACCCAGTTTGCTCAAAAATCGCCTGGGAATTATACCCAGCTTTTTGCAGTACAAGACAAGAGCGTCCCCATTCAATCCAATTATGTTCTTTACGGCGGAGCAATTGCAGTAAATCATCAAAATTTACTGTCTCTGAGTCTGGTTGAGGTTGGGGAGAGGGATTGCCTAATGGTGATTCTGTCATGTTTTCCGGACAATTAACTGATTCGCGATCGCGATCGCATATTTTTAATCTATCGCGTCAGAGGTAAAAAGTGAGAGAGAAGAGGTGAGAGGTGATAGGCGGGAGATGAAAAGAAGAGAAGAGGTGATAGGTGATAGGTAATGTGATTTTCGCTTAAATCTTTCCTTTTAATTTGAATGTATATTGAGATTAGTATTAATATGGATATTTTACCACCATAACTTCACCGTCAGGAGTTTATTGTATTGTGAGCGACAATGTAATTGTTAATCTTGATAGTATTAACCGTAAATTAATGAGTTTGACAAAACCCGAAAAACCGAAAATGCTAGTGGTAGACGATGAATCCGATAATCTAGACTTACTCTACCGTACCTTCCGCCGAGATTTTCAAGTACTGAGAGCTGACAGTGGTGGTGCCGCACTGGAGTTATTATCCACAGAAGGGGAAGTAGCCGTAATTATATCCGATCAAAGGATGCCAGAAATGAAGGGGACGGAATTTTTGAGCAAAACAGTGCCTAACTTCCCAGACACAATCAGAATTATCCTCACTGGTTTTACTGACGTTGAGGATTTAGTCGAAGCGATAAACTCCGGACAAGTTTATAAATATATAACCAAACCTTGGGATCCTAATGAACTTAAAAAGATGGTACAACAAGCCGCCCAAACCTATAATGCACTCAAGGAAAGAGCAGAGGAAATCTATCGCGCTCATACCCAAATGACACTGATGCAAGCAATTGTAGAAGTAACTCAAGTATCGGATAATTTAGAAAACTCTCTGAACATAATTGCCAAAGCTTTTGGGAATAGCTTCGGTGTCGATAACTGTATTCTCCAGATTGTCGAAGAGGATCGATTAATTGAGACACAGGGAACTTATACTAAGGATAAATCGATTGCCAAGACACTAGAAAACGATCCCTTAGTCAAAGATGCGATCGCAACTCATCAAATTCAGACTTGGGTAAATCTTCCCACAGCAACAGGCTCGGGAGCAGTCGCAAACGACCACACCACCAATATTCAAGTTCATATTATCCTCCCCATTCTCTATCATAACCAATTGCTAGCACTTCTTTCTCTCCAGTGGCAGGATAAAGAGCGACGAATTACAGAAGAAGATTTAAAATTAATTCACCTATCAGCACAGCAGGTAGGTTTAGCAATAGCTAGTACGAAAAAAGGATAAACCTGTTAGTAATGATTCGTTATTGGTTAGTGGTTATTAGTAGTTTGACTTGTAAATATGACACCACCAGCAACAGAAATTCGCGATATATTCAATCGCATAGCCCCAGTATACGACCAACTAAACAACTGGTTAAGTTTGGGGCAGCATAAAATTTGGAAACTAATGGCAGTGAAATGGAGCGGGGCAAAGCCAGGAAATATCTGCTTAGACTTATGCTGTGGCAGTGGTGATATAGCACAGTTAGTGGCAAAAAAAGTAGGAAATACAGGAAAAGTTTATGGAGTAGACTTTTCATCTGCCCAACTTGGGATCGCCAAAACTAGAGCAGAATCTCATTATCCCCCACTATCCATTAACTGGATTGAAGCCGATGTCCTAAATTTACCCTGGGATGACAATTATTTTGACAGCGCCACCATGGGTTATGGTTTGCGGAATGTTACAGATATTCCCCGCTGTTTACAAGAATTGTATCGCGTCCTCAAACCGGGCGCAAAAGCCGCCATCCTCGATTTCAACCATCCAACTCAAGAAACAATCCGTACATTTCAGCAATGGTATCTGGATAATATCGTAGTACCCACTGCCAAATCCTTCGGATTAACCGAAGAATACGCCTACATTGCCCCTAGCTTAGATCGATTTCCCACAGGACAACAACAACTAGAATTAGCCCATCAAGCCGGATTCACCACCGCCACCCACTACCCCATCGCCGCTGGTATGATGGGAGTATTAGTTTTAAGTAAGGGCTAGGGACTAGTTGATAGTTGATA
>DOIX01000275.1:2668-25187 GCA_003511885.1 Cyanobacteria bacterium UBA11153 | reverse complement strand
GATAGGGGATAGGGAACAAGAATTAGCGATTAGCCATTAGCCATTACTTATTGTCCCCCTTCTCCCCCTTCTCCCCCTTCTCCTCCTTCATCTTCCCATTTTCCGTTTCATCTCTTCTAATTCTGCTTCAGTTTCCCAGCGAGAAAATTGCTCTTCTAGGGGATCTTTTCCACTGGAAATATTTCGCTGAGGCTTTTGATTCCATCCAGATGTTTGAGAGGATGATTGATATTTAGCATTAGCACGATTAGCTGCTACTTCTCTCGCTTTAGCTTTGACTTCAGCCCGACGAGTTTCTATCTGATGTTGCAATTCCTTAGTTTGAGCAATTCGCTGCTTGACACCTGTCATTTTGCCCCAAACTTGGTTGCCTTGATGTAACAGCGCTGCCTCTCTTTCTTGGGCAGCTTGAGATAAATCTTGTCTGCCATGAGCCTTGGCTTTTTCCACTCGCTCGTGCCAACGTTGAATATCTTGCGCGATTGTTAAAATCTCATTTTGTAAGGTTTTTTCCTGGGCTTGTAACTCAATAATTAACCGGAGAGTGTCTTTTTCTTGCTCTGCTAATTGTTCCTCTAGTGCTTGTAATTCTAAATGGGGATTGTTACGCAAAAATTCATCAAGGCGGTTTTCCAGAAAGCGATTTAGATCTTCAAATAAACTCACGATTGGTATTCCTTACGCGATGATATGTCTATTTCTGTTATATCAGGGTAACAGGAAATAGGGAAGAGAATCTTGGACAATTCATGGAGAATCGTTATATCTAATTTGATAGATTTTAACTGGTTGTTTGCGCCCTTTAAGCTGGACAGTACCAATTAATTGGGTGGGAAATTTATCCTGGATATTTTCATCAGTTTCCTCCGCAATCAAAATGCGACAAATCCCAGCATTGAGGGATTTATCATAACTCTCCAACCGAGCGGCGATGTTGACCGTATCCCCAATTGTAGTATAGTTCAGTCTCTGACGACTGCCCAGACTTCCTGTCACCACAGTACCCGTAGCAATCCCGATGCGATGCGCATAGCCACGGTAGGAAGTCCCTTCTCCTGCCATTCCTGATTGAGTTGATGCAATTTTACTGCCATATCCAAAGCACAATTAACAGCCGCGATCGCATCTTTGGTGATATCTTCGGATGTAGTGCTGGGAATGGGCACGCCAAAGACTGCCATCACAGCATCGTCAATAAATTTATCCACCACGCCATTGCGATTGAGAACACATTGAGACATGGCTTTCATACTCCTTACCACCAGAATTATTAGGTTTAGAAAATCAAGATTTATTTCATCCTTGTTACTGGGCAGCTTTTTCAATTATTGGTAGCCCGTGGTAAGAGAAGGAAGAGAGGGAAGAAGGGAAAGAGACAAGAGAGGGGAGAAATAAATCTACCCTAATCTCTTGAATCCTGTCATATCTGCCATCTGAGAATTTTAAATTATACTAATTTTCCACAATCCTGCTACAGCCGTGATTCTGGCTCCCCCCTTACTAAGGGGGGTTGGGGGGGTGAAGATATAGCGCTATTTGAGAAAATTGGGATTACATCTAGCGATCGCGCATTCAATGAGAGTATGATCGAAATTGGGCTTTTAGACAATTAAATCTCTCTCTGAGGAATTGGAATAACTGATATGACAACTAACCTATCGGGCAAGACGGAAATTCTGTGTAAAGAAATTCGCTTGCTGCTTTGTTTGTGGGATTTGGGCGGATTTGAAGTGAAAAAGGGCGACTTGAATCCGCGACTGAAACGGAAAAAAGAGACAGCAGGCGAATATCAAGAGGCTTACAAGAGTTTAGCCGAAGTTGGCGCGATCGCAATCTCGAAAAATAAAGTCTCCCTCCTACAACCGAAAGGGTTTGAGACATTACGGGATAAACTCAACAACCCAGATTTCCAATTTGATGCTCCGATTGGGGCGAAAATGGCGAATACGCTTTTGCGGTGGATTCGCCAACAAGATGCTGCTAGCGATAGTGGGAAAACTACCAAAGGTGGGGATGGCGCTGAAGCGCTTACTACTAACGGAGGTATTACATTGTATGACGAATTTAAGGCGGTGGCGTTAGAGGTGTATAACAGGTTAAATCGAGATTATAACTTGGATAATCTCGTCCCAATTTATCGAATTCGGCGGGAAATAGGCGATCGGGTTTCTCGTTCTCAGTTTAATGAATGGTTGCTCGAAATGCAAGCTGATGATATTTTTCAGCTTCAAGGTGGTAGCGTTGAAGATAGCGCTCCAGACAAGATTGAAGATTCCATCACGACTAAACTGAGTGGATTGCGCTGCTACGCCAAGCTACTACAAGCCTAAAGTCTGTTTTGTTCCTCATTGATTCATTACACACAGCCATGACTACTACCATGAATATTATTGACGAACTGATTAAAACTCACAACCCCTTTGCAGGTCATAATGTTGTGAGACCAGCCCAAATCTGGGGTAAGAGTTTTCCTGATGCTCCTTCAATTAACTCCCATGCTTCTAATGCTATTTTTGATGCAGTTGCCAAAGTCCGTCAGGGTCAACGTCAAACTGTTGGAATTACCATTACCGCAGAAAAAGGACTGGGAAAAAGCCATCTTATCAGTCGGATTCGCCATCGGTTACAAGCTGAAGATGGTGCTTTGTTCATCTATATGAATAAGTATGATAACTTAAATAAGATTAAGTATCAATTTCTGGAAATTATAGCTTCTAGTTTGAGAGCTTATGGCAGTTATCACGGGGTGATGCAGTGGCAAGAGATAGCAGCAGCTTTAATTAATGACGCGAGGGATAAGAATTATACACCACAGGAGTACGTGCATGGATTTCCTTCGTGGTTGAGCAGATCTCCAAACACCATTGAAAATTTAACGAATTCAATTATACAAGTTAAACCAAATATCAATAATCCATATATCGTGAAAGCAATTTTATGGACGCTTTCACCTACTCATGCTACTTATGCTACTCATTGGCTATCTGGTTGGGAATTAACACAAAATCAAGCGGAAGCAATGGAACTACCCAATCCCAAACGAGAGGAGAGAGAAGCGGAAGCATTAACTACGGTGCGCCAGATTTTAGATATTACCAGTCAGTATAAAGTCCCGGTTATTTGTTTTGATGAATTAGATATTGCTGATGCGGATGATAATGGCTTTACAGCAGCACAGGTTGTGGCTAGTTTAGCTAAAGATTTATACAATTCACTGGAAAGAGCCGTTTTTCTTCTGGCAATGTATCCTGAAACTTGGAGCTATCAAGTTAAAAGTTTACCACAAGCAGAAGCCGTTGTAGATCGTTTAGTCAGCGAACAACCGAACAGGAAACCTATCTCATTAAACTATCTAAATTCAGATGATGTGGTGGCGCTAGTTTATCAGTGGTTGAAGAATTTTTATAGCGAACATCAACAAATACCACCATTGCCTCTATACCCATTTACAGAAAATCAACTCAGAGAATTTGGTAAACAGAAACCTACGGTAAGAGATGTTTTAAAGTGGTGTGCGGCAAATTTTCTTCCTGTTGATGTGAAAGATAAAACTCATCCAGTTAAATCTTACTTTGATGCTGAGTTAGAGAATCTCCAAGGTGATGTAGATATCTTAGCTGAAGATAATAACGAGCAAATCGCCAAAGCTTTACGTTTATCATTTGAAACTTTAGCGAAAGACAAACAAACTTTAGAAGGTATTACAGTTGAGGGGGTTGAAGATATTGAGGCTAGCAATGCGGATAAAGGCTATATTCATTTCAGAATTGTGGGGACAGAGAATCAAAAAACAGTGAAAATTGGCGTAGCTGTGCTTCAGCAATCTGGAGGAAAATATCAAGGGGCTGCACTAAAGCGACTAATCGACTATAAAAAATTTGGTATTACTCGTGGCTGCTTAGTACGATCAAAGCAAATTAATTCAGGTGCAGGTAATGCTAAGAATTTTGCCAAACAACTTTTGAAAAATTTAGGTGGAGAGTGGGTTAAGTTACAGGAACAAGAAATTAAGCCTTTGATAGCTATTCGATTTGTCTATGATAACTGTGAAAGTTATGAACTGAGCGAGGAGGAAATTTTGGATTTCATTAAGGAGAATAAACTTGCTAGTAATAACCCTCTGATCCGCGAGATTCTCAGCGATCCTTCTGGTCAAGAACCTGATAATCTAACAGATGATGATTTACCGATGAGGATGCCGATGAGTGTAGATGATTCAGATAATGGGCTGGAATTTACATAGAATTTATCCCCGTCACCCGCCAGAAAACCCGCCGTAGAATTAATTCTACGGCTAATAGCTCAAGTCCATTAAAATGGACTAAAATTATAATAATTCAGTCAGTTTTAACTGACTTCCGCTATTAGACAGTGGTTTGAACCACTGTCGGGTTATCGCTACTGCTGTAAGTTATCAGTTAAAACCTTACAGCGACGGGCTGCTCTATCGTCAATAATGGCTACGAAGCCAGAATTTTTTAGGGCAAAGCTTAATACTGCCGATTCTCCTTTGCCTAAATCCCAGGCTGCTACTTCTGGTGCGACATCGCTAATTTCCACTTGTTACACCTCCTGGCACGATAATTTCGGAGAAAAGTCGAGGTAACAAGTCAGCTTGTTGACTTTTAAATAGGACAATTAGAGGAGAGGAATTGATGACAACTCGTTTAATCAACATTTGCCATTTCTTCTGCCAACTCCTCTGGTGTATATTGCATAAAATCTACTTGATAACGAAACAAAGCATTAATGAATTCAGCGCGGGTGACTCCAGCTACTTCTGCCGCTTTACTTTGAGATATTTGACCAATTTCATACCATTTTACAGCGGCAGCTATCCGCATTTCTTGGACAAATTCATCAGGATTTTTGCGCAATGCAGAGAATACTGTGTCTGGGAGTTTAATCGATACAGATACCATAAGATTTTTGCCAATTTACAGAGGGTAAAAAAGATGAAGTCGTGGCGATCGATTATAACATAACCTAAAAAATTATTATCGATAACCGAAAAGGGATCGATTATCCTGGTGCGCGGAGTACCTTGGCGTAGCCCAAACTGGGAATCCTTTACAGAATACTTTTTCCGATATTGGCATAAATTGACAAAATTTGCCAAGTTGGATAAACTTATAAAATGGACGTTTTTTACCAACTAATGTAAGTATCGATTATGAAAGACAATTAATCTACATCAAGTACATTTTGACTGATGGAGAATAGGATAAGGAGGCTTGGAAAAATGACTATTACTTTTAATCGAGAAAACTATAGTAAATTGCTTCTTAAGTATCAATCTAAACCGATCCGAAGAATTATTAACTGTATTGGCGGTAAGGAAGCGACCTCCATATCAGTATGATGACTTGTATAATTTGGTAGATGAGGTCATGGAAAATAAAGAATAAATAAAGCGTAAAAGAAATTAACTAAAATACAATCAACTAAATACAACCAAATAAACAATGAGCCAGCAAATTTCAATTCCTACAGCATTGTCTATACCCGCACCAGACATAGAAGCATTAATAGAAGGACGAAATATTGCTGCCATCTCTCCCATATTTCTCAATCCGGGACGGCAATTTGCCCTCTATCCCGCCGATACATCAAGGAATGTTCTAGAAACAGAGCAATATTATTGCCCCAGCTTTCTGCCAACTGCCCAAAAAACACTCGCTAAGTTGGATTCTGAAAAAGCGATAATTCAAGGATGGGCAAAATGCGAATTGTGCCAAACTATCGATAATCTTGAGTCCTTAGCTATTTTATCTCAACTAACGGTATGGACAGAGGAAGGATTGCAAGAAATTATCTCACAACGCGGTCATATTTTTCTGGCTTACCTGCGAGTCTATCGGTTGCCAAAACCTGTGGAAATCCCCATTAATCAAAGTCCCAGATTTATTCCCATCGCCCCACCGCTAACGGTTACAGATGCAAATCCAGTATTTAGCGATCGCAATTTTGCCCAACGCCGCCACCAATTAGAAAATCTCCTCCCACCCCCACATCCAGAATTAGAAGCATTACAAACTAGAATTGGCAAAATCAATCATACTGATGCTCAAAAATTAGATGATGAAATTAAAAAATTTTTAGGTTGGACAACAAAAGCACAGCCTAAGTTATCCGATCCCAAACTGGCTTGGATTAAAGATATTGTTACTTTGGGCGAGCGTAGCAAAGAAATAGATGAGAAGAAAAGTAATTATCAAGCCGGGACAGATTTTGAGAATATTGTACGTGATAGTCTTAATTTTATAGGATTTACAGTTGATGAAGCCTATAAAGGTGGTGCAGGTGGTTTAGATTTATTTTGCTCAAAACCATATCCTCTAGTGGGTGAATGTAAAGCAGGCAAAGGTATTCCCAGTCGCAGTGCTGAAGAATTGATTAAGCTAGGAGGAATGCGTCTTAACGAAGAGCAATTTCAAAATTCAGCCAAGTTAATCGTTGGTCCTGGCAAACCTTCTAAAGATGTCTTGACAGCAGCAAGTAAATTCAAAATTAGTATCATCGAACCTATGACACTACAAAAACTAGTCGAACTCTATGCCAAATATCCCGGCTCAGTCAATTTAATCGAACTTAAACATTATCTAGTAGCCGGAAAAATTGACGACAAGATAGATGAATATGTAGAATTAGTTGAAAAAACCATAAAATTGCGATCGCATATCGTTAACCAAGTGAAAACCTATCTAGAAAACTCAGGCTTTTCCAGAGCCAGCGTTGATGCACTTCACGGCTCATATATTGCCTCCAATCCACCTCAACCATTACAACCTCAAGAATTACACGAAATCCTACTTGAACTCTCCTCCCCTCTCACAGGTTATTTAGGAAGAGAAAAAGGAAAAAATTGGCAAAGCGATCGCTTTTATTTCCTCCGTAATTTATCCTAATTTTTTTAATTTGATCTAATTATCTTCAATCCTTTGCGTTGACGAAGTGTAGCGAAGCGCTACCTTTGCCTTAAAAAAAAGACCATCTTTCATTCAACTCATAGCCGCGATTTGACTAATAAAAAACCATAAATTCTCAAAAAGGGGGCTGGGGAGGATCTCATCCTTTCCAGACACGCCCTAAGCCCTAATACCCATTGGGTTTATGTTTCAAACATATTCTCTCTTGCTCCCCCCTTAATAAGGGGAGTTGGGGGGGGTGACAAATGTGTCATTGAAAAGAACAATTAGTATAACCCCTAACCCCTAGCCCCTAACCTCAACAATATTAAAGGATAATAGAGGTTTGGCAAATTCCCCAAATCCAGAGGTTAAAATCAGTAGCGATACACTAAAAAAAGTAGAGCAGATCGATTATGAGTACATTAGTTATTATTAATACTGCATTCCCCCTACCTGCCCCTGACATTGAAGCATTACTTCAAGGGCACAGCATTGTGGTAATGCCGAGAATTTTTATGAATCCGGGACGGCAATTTGCCCTTTATCCCACAGATACCTCAATTAACGCCTTACCCACAGAACAATATTATCGCTCTAATTTCCTCAATACGGCTAGACATACCCTGGAAGAAATCGAGGATGATACTGTGTTAATTAAAGCATGGGCAAGGTGCGAACATTGCCAAGTTATCGATCGACCAGACTATCTTAACCTCCTATCTCAGCTAACAGTATGGACTAAAGAAGCATTACTGAAAACTCTTGCCCAACGCGGACATATTTTTCTCGCTTACCTCCGCGTATATCGACTCCCTCAACCATTAGAAATACCCGTCCATCCCCATCCGCGCTTTATCCCTCTTCCAGAAACCCTAACTATTACCGAAGAAACACCTGTATTTGGCAATTTATTCTTTAAACAACGCTGTCTCCAAATGCAGCAGAGACAGTCATCGCCCTATCCAGAATTAAAAGCATTGCAAAGCGCAATCGCATCTCTCTCGGATCGCAACTTTGCCGCCAAAGAAATACAACAAGAAATCGCCAATTTCCTGATTGGTTTTAGCGCTCGTCCCCTTAAATCTATAGATTCTGATTTGCTCTGGATTGAAAAAATTGCCCAAGTTGCTAATTCACCAGATCCCAAGGATTTCCAATTATTACTCGAAAAAAGCTTCCGCAAGCTAGGCTTTACTAATTCTCCAACTAATCAAGGAGAGGAAACAGAAATAACGGAAGAAGGCATTAACCTCTATTTCGATGCGCCCTATCCACTAGTTGTCACCTCTCCACCTATATGGAAGATAAACGGAGTAACACCAACCGTAGAAGAGGTAATTGAGGGAGTTAACAAAATTATTGCCAAAGAGGATAAACCTTGTGTCAAACTAATAGTTACACCCAGTAAACTCACACCTGATGAGATTCTAGAAGCCAAGCTATCTCAAATGAATGTCATTCATCCAGAAACCCTGCAACGTCTCGTAGAGCTACAAGCCTATCACAAAGGCTCAATCGATTTGATTAAGCTACAAAACTCCTGGCAAAATGTCTGGGGATCCGCAGATGAAACGATTCAGCAGTATCTAGCAGACATTCGTCACATACTGGAATTGCGATCGCTAATCGTCCAACTAGTCAAACATCACCTCCATAATGCTGGATTAAAAGATATTGCTGTTGATGCCTTACACAGAGTATATATAACATCTAATTTTCCCGAATTATTAACTATTGAGGAATTTCATGAAATCTTGATTGAACTATCTTCACCATTAACAGGTTACCTAGGAAGAATTAAAGGAAAAGATTGGCAAAGCGATCGTTTTTATTTCTTGAGAGATTTGCCAGCAATGAGTTAAGATAGCGTGGAGATAGGAGGCATGAGTTTTGAGTGCAGGGATTCCTCGCTGCTAGAGCATTCGCATTCGGCAGTTGGGAACTCCTCAAACGCCAAAACTAATTCACAGCCAGGATTTACCTTTTGACTTTTGCGATATAATCCAGATTCAGTAGATAATTAATTGACTTGCCCTTTTTCAGGCTATTTTTTCTTTGACTGAAAATTAATGAAATTAATCCTCACTAACGACGACGGGATAGATGCGCCAGGTATCCGTGCTTTAGCAAAAGCCGTAAACGGAAAATCTGCGCTATTCCCCCGCAGCGAGAGCGCAGATTGTGCGATTGTAGCACCTCAAGATCACCAATCTGGTTGCGGTCATCAAGTTACCACTCATCGTCCTATTTCTGTGCAACGCCGTTCCGATTTTGAATATGCAGTCGCTGGAACTCCTGCTGATTGTATGCGGATAGGAGTAACATATCTACATCCCGATGTCAACTGGGTACTATCTGGCATCAACGCAGGAGGAAACTTAGGAGTTGATGTCTATCTTTCCGGCACTGTCGCTGCTGTGCGAGAAGCTGCGATGCAGGGCATTCCCGGTATTGCCATTTCCCACTGGATTAAACGTCCCCTTACCATTGATTGGGATATCGCCAGTCAATGGACAACAATGGTATTAGCAGACTTATTCAATCGTCCCCTACCGCCCGGCAGCTTTTGGAATGTCAATCTGCCTCATCTCGAAGCAGCTTCCTCCACTCCAGATATTATCTTTTGTCAACCAAGTACTCAACCCCTCCCTGTTAAATATCGAGTGGAAGGTGATGAATATTACTATATCGGAGAGTATGGAAAACGCGATCGCAAACCCGGCACCGATATAGATGTTTGTTTTTCAGGCAATATTGCCGTTACTCAGCTCAAAGTTTAATCAAGACTATGCCAGAGGAGGTTTAACTCGATCCTGCTATCATGAAGGTAAGAATGCTTGGTTTATCAGAAAGCAGGTTGAAAACCCCGTGTCTTTAAACCGGGGAGTGTCAATTCCAGGTATCTAAACTCAAAAACTACAAAGATAATCGATCTAGATTTGACCTATGTCCCCCACAGTAATAGACAAAATACGCTGGACAACTGCCGACTTGGAGTTATTACCCAATGATGGCAAACATTATGAGATTATTAATGGAGACTTGTTTGTGACAAGAGCGCCTGACTGGAAACATCAAAAAGTCTGTGTTAAAGTAGCTAGCAAATTAGAAATATGGTCAACCCAGACTAATCGTGGCAGCACCGCTATCAGCCCTGGTATTATTTTTACAGATGCTGATAATGTAATTCCTGATGTAGTTTGGGCGAGTAATGAACGTTTAGCCGAGATTTTGGATGAAGCTGGACATTTAACAGGTGCGCCAGAATTAGTTGTGGAAGTGCTATCTCCAGGTGCGGAGCAGGAAAGACGCGACAGGGAAGTGAAACTAAAACTTTACTCAATTCAAGGAGTGCGAGAATACTGGATTTTTAATCGCCAACAGATAAAAGTAGAAATTTATCGACGGGAAAATGGTATTTTAAAATTAGCGGTTACATTATTTAGAGAAGATAATCTAACTAGTCCTCTCTTACCTGAGTTTAGTTGTCCTGTAGAAATTCTATTTAAATAACCTTTGCGCTCTTTGCGTTAAAAAATAAACCCTCTCACTAGGATAAATACAAAAAAACCCGGTTTCATAGAAAAACCAGGTGATGGGGTAAGTGAAAAAATTTATCCTTCCTAACTCTTATCGCAACCGCCACATCGGGATTAGGCCAACTAATGTCATGAATGTAATGGACAATTGACAATTTTTAACAGTCAACTGCGATAACTGTCAATTGTCAATTGTCAACTGTGATAATTCCTATCTCCACCCGCCCATCAACTATTCGCACTGGAAAAGTAGGAATTTTCACATTAGCATCATCAAGACATTCCCCTGTCACTAAGTTAAAATTCTGCTTGTAAATCGGAGAAGCTACCTTAATGATACCTTTGCGATCGCCAATTATGCCCCGTGATAGCACAAATGCTTTACTGTAAGGATCGTAGTTACTTAGGGCATAGACATCTGTGCCACTTCCGACGCGGAAAATGGCTATTTGTTGGTTTTGGACTAGGGCACATACTCCTGTATTGGGGACTATATCTGATAAGGCACAGATATCAACCCATTGGAGGATGCTTTCGCGAATTGGTAATGCTTGAACCATTTTTTTTTCCTATTTTGTTGGTGATGGTTGGTTTTTTTTTTACGCAGAGGTGCGCGGAGGTTTCCCAGAGGTACGCAGAGGTTTTTTGAGGGAGGGAGGGCAATGGATGTTAACCGTTAGTAATTAGCAATTAGCTCCTCCCCACTCCCTATTTTTAATGACTTATTGCCATTATTTTTTCTGCTTCTGTGGCTGGGCGTTTTTGTCCTCTTTCTTCGATGTAAACTAGGTTGGGATCTGGTTTTTCTGAGTTGATGAAGTGACGGAAACGTTTGACTTTCTCAGGATCTTCGATTGTGGTTTTCCATTCACATTCGTAGGTTTGGACTAGGTGTTCCATTTGTGCTTCTAAGTCGGCGCAAATTCCGAGGGAATCTTCGATGATTACTTGTTTGAGATAGTCGATTCCTCCTTCTAGTTTATTAAACCAGGTAGCGGTACGTTCAAGTCTGTCGGCGGTACGGATGTAGAAGATTAAGAAACGATCTATATATTTAATGAGGGTTTCTTTGTCTATATCTGCGGCTAATAATACGGCGTGTTGGGGTTTCATGCCGCCGTTACCACAGACATATAAATTCCAGCCTTTTTCTGTTGCAATGATCCCAAAATCTTTGCTTTGGGCTTCGGCACATTCGCGGGTGCAACCGGATACAGCGGATTTTAGCTTGTGGGGCGATCGCAATCCGCGATATCGTAATTCGACTTCGATGGCTAAACTGGTGGAATCTTGGACTCCAAAGCGACACCAGGTACTACCTACGCAGGATTTGACTGTCCGGAGGGCTTTGCCATAGGCATGACCTGATTCAAAGCCTGCGTCAACGAGTTTTTTCCAAATTAATGGTAATTGATCGACTCGTGCGCCGAATAGATCGATTCTTTGTCCGCCAGTTATTTTGGTATAGAGTCCGAATTCTTGGGCTACTTCTCCCAAAACAATTAGTTGTTTTGGAGTAATTTCACCACCGGGAACTCGTGGTACGATTGAGTAGGTTCCGTCTTTTTGAATATTTGCCAGGAAGTAATCGTTGGTATCTTGTAATGGTACTTGGGCGCTATTCAATATATAGTCATTCCAGGTGGAAGCTAACATCGAACCCACCGCAGGTTTACAGATTTCACATCCTTTCCCTGTACCGTATTTTTCGATTAATTCGTCAAAGGTTTTAATTTGGTTAACCCGTAAGAGATGATATAATTCCTGACGAGAATAGGGGAAATGTTCGCAAAGATGATTTTTTACCTCCACTCCGGCTTTCTTTAATTCAGATTTCAGTAAATCTGTGACTAAGGGTACGCAACCGCCGCAACCTGTGCCAGCTTTAGTACATTTTTTCAGACTGGGAACATCGGTTAATTTGTCATCGCGAATGGCGGCACAAATCTGTGCTTTGGTGACGTTATTACAAGAACAAATTTGAGCGGTATCGGGTAAACTATCGACTCCCATTCCTACCGCAGCTTTACCTTCTCGCGGTGGTAATAGTAAATCTTCAGGATGGGGAGGTAAGACTATACTATTTTGGACGAATTGGAGTAAAGTGCCATAAGCTGAGGCATCGCCTACTAAAATTCCACCTAACAAATACTTACCATCAGCCGAAACTACTAACTTCTTATATATACCTTGGACAGAATCTGCGATCGCAATGTCTTTCGCGCCGGGAGTTTTACCGAAATTATCGCCGAAACTGGCAACATCTACGCCTAAAAGTTTCAGTTTGGTGGACATATCAGCACCAGTAAAGGTACTATCACCACTATTACTGAAGCGCTCGGCGACAACACTTGCCATATTATAACCGGGAGCAACTAGACCATAAATCCGGTTTTGATAGAGGGCACATTCGCCAATCGCATATATGTTAGGATCGGAAGTTTGACAATTATCGTCAATTACAATACCGCCCCTTTCTCCCACTACTAATCCAGATGTTCTCGCTAGCTCATCGCGAGGACGAATACCTGCCGAAAAAACAATCGTATCTGTGGCTAATTCCGAACCGTCAGCAAATAGCATCTTCACGATTTTACCGTTTTCGCTGACAATTTCTATCGTAGACTTACTAGTATGAACCTTTACCCCTAAAGCTTCAATCTTATCTCGGAGAATATTACCACCCACTTCATCAATTTGGACAGGCATTAATCGGGGTGCAAATTCCACCACATGGGTTTCTAATCCCATATTTTTCAAAGCATTAGCGCATTCCAATCCTAGTAAACCACCACCAACCACCACCCCTACTTGAGATTTCTTACCATAAGCCGCAATCTTTTCTAAATCGTCAATAGTCCGATATACAAAAGTACCCGGAGCATCATTACCCTTAATCGGCGGTACAAAAGGATACGAGCCAGTTGCCAAAATTACCTTATCGTAAGGAATAACCACACCATTAGCTGAAGAGATGGTTTGATTTTCCCGATTAATCGCAACCGCCTTATCGCCGATGTAAATCTTAATCCCATTTTCGTGATAAAATCCAGGTTCAACCAGGGATAAATCAGCAGCAGTCTTACCGGAAAAATAGCCACTGAGATTTACGCGATCGTAAGCAACACGGGTTTCTTCACAGAAAGTAATTAAATTCCAGTCCTTCGTTCCCCCTTTACTAACCATTAGCTCTAGGAACTTATGACCCACCATACCATTCCCGATTACCACTAGGTTCTTTTTTCCTGCCATGTCTTTTCCCCAACTGAACTAGGGGTTATCCTAGAAAATTCTGGCGAAAATTCCAATAGCATTATGTAGGTAATGCAATTTTCTCATTCCGATCGCGCATTTTAGATGGGAAGTTGTCGTTTTTTTGAATAAGTATTTACTTTTATTACGAACTGTATAGTTTTATTTGAATATCCGATCGCATCGGAGGCTACTGGTTGGTTATTGATGCCATGAAATATAGTTTTTTTAACGCAAAGGGCGCAAAGGAATGCGCAAAGAGCGCAAAGATAAGAATTTTAAGTCTCCATTAACAAAATTTGGTTAGCTGTTAAGTTTAACTCAGGGAATATATTAGAGATGATAGGATTTTCTCCTCTAAATTCTTCCCAATCATAAAAACCATCAGCCAGACTACATACTATTACCAATGCCGACAAAGGATCGACAATCCAATATTCCTGAATATTCAGTACAGCATATTCAGAGCGTTTGCTACGATAGTCTGTAGTTTTAGTTGACTCGCTGACTACTTCTACTACCAGGATGGGAGATGGTTCATTACATTCAATTATTGCTTCTCGATTAGCCAGAGATTCCCATTGTTGAATTGGCAAAACAGTTACGTCAGGAATGCGAGATGTATCCCACCTGCCCCCGCGAGGCGAACGAATACCAACTAGAGTAGCTAAGGGAATCCAAGGATGTCCCAATTCATTAATTATCGCTTCAAATTTTCGTTCTAAAAATCGGATAATTCCTCCATGTTTGCCAGTACCAAGACTCATGGGTATTAACTCTCCATTTACTAATTCATAGCGGGTATCAGTTTCGTCTGAGTAGTTGAGATATTCCTCAAAGGTTAATTTTTTAGTTGCGACTATCATGGGGTCAACTCCTTTTGTGGGTTGGGGGTGATTTTTGGGTTTCCTTCAATTTTCTTTTTTGATATCCTGCACTAATATAGCATAAGAATAGACATGGAATCACTAGCTGGATTAAATAAAATCATAAATTCTGATATAATGGATCGCGATTAATTGAGTTATTAGCTTCAGAATAGAGATGAAACGCTTATTTTTTAATCCACTTTTTTTATCAGTATTAGCTATTATCCAAATTGTAATTTTGGGAATAGTATTTCTAACTTGGCCTCCAGTTACGCTAAGACTTGTAGTTACAAGTACATCACTGATTGACTGGGATAACCTGGCAAAAGAATTCGAGGCAAAACACCCAAATATTCGTCTTGATATCCAAACAGGTGGAGACAATAGTGACGCATTACATGATATCTATATTAAAGCGATAACTCCAACCAGTTCACCTTATGACTTGATTTATCTGGATATAATCTGGATACCAGAGTTTGCAGCTAAAGGATTACTGATGGATTTGTCTCAGGAGATTTCACAGACAGAATTAGCAGATTTTAATTTGGGAGATATTGAGGGTAGTAGGTTTCAAAATAAGTTGTATCGTCTGCCTTTTCATGGTGATATTGGTTTACTCTACTACCGCAAAGACTTGTTAAATAAATTTGGCTATCAACCACCTAAAACATTTCCAGAATTACTAGAAATTTCTGAATCAGTACAACATAAAACAGGTATTACTTGGGGTTATATCTGGCAGTCACGAGTATATGAGGGATTAGTAGCGATGTTTATAGAAGTGCTTAAAGGCTACGGTGGCTTCTGGATTGAAAATGGTCAAGTGGGATTGGATCGACGGGAATCCTTAGATGCAGTAAGGTTTTTAAAAATGACTATTGATCGGAAAATATCTCCTGATTTTGAACGTTTTTCCACAGATAAAAAATACTTAGAAAAATTCCAAGAAAGTCAGGCAGTTTTCCTCCGTAGCTGGCCTTATGTATGGACTCAAGCAAATAGCATAAATTCTCCAATCTCAGGCAAAATTGGCTTTGTATCAATGGTCGATTTAAACAATAATGTTATAGGATGTAGAGGAGGATGGGGATTTGGAATTGCCAAAGCTACCAATCGGGATCGGGAGGCTTTAAAAGCGCTTAAATTCTTGACTAGTGAGGAAATCCAACGTAAGTTTCTGTTACCTAAAGGCTATTTGCCCAGCAGAACATCACTATTTACCGATCCGGAAATGCTTACTACATATAAACAAGATTTACCACAAATAATTAAGGGAATTGAGCAATCAATTTTACGTCCATCTCTTCCTCAATATCAGGAAGCAAGCAATATATTACAACGTCATCTCAAGGATGCTTTGACGGGAGAGGTGACTCCTGAAGCCGCAATGGAAGCGGCGGCTGAGGAAACTCGCAAATTGCTACAGATTAAATAAACTCAATTACCTTTAAGTTTGCCTACTGATTATACTGCGATCGCAAAAGATTATTACTTGGTGGCTGTGATGGTACAGATAGCCTTAAGCATACCGAGCCAGTTACTATGAAGATAAGTAGCAGATTAGTCCAAACTAAAAGAGGTACGCTACCCTTTGGTAGCAATGACTCTAAATACTGACATCTATACCAAGGATTCCGCTTATTTTCGTTTTCAATTGCTGCGAGTTCATCTTTGATTTCTTGGGTATTTCTGAATCGATTTTCGATATTATCCTCCATCATCCGATCGATTAAATTAGCAAAGGAGTCCGATATGTCTGTTGCTTTGTCACGCCACCGAAATGATGAAGTTAGTTGAATATTTTGATTCATGGGTATAGTGCTATCATTTGTCACTAAAAAGTCATTAGGATGTATCCCTGTTAGTAAATGGACAAAGGTACGACCAAGAGCAAAAAAATCAGATCTCGGTTCCGGAAAACCATCAGCTTGTTCATCTGGTGTATAACCTGGTGAGATAATTTGGGTTCCGGCTTCCTGTTCGCCAATACTAGCTAAATAGGTACTGGTATACTGCTTAACTGCACCAAAATCAATTAAAACTAACTTGCCATTATATCTTTCAATAATGTTGGCTGGTTTGATATCTCGGTGGGAAAAATTGCGCTGATGTATTTCACCGATAATTCCGATCAATTGCTTAAGCCAGTTAATTGCCCTCTGTTCGCTAATCGGCTGATAACATGGCCACCCCATCAACTTTTGATTGATAATCTGATTCAGATTTTTACCGATAATTTTCTCCATCACCAAACAGTGTGATGAATCTTGTTGATTAATAAAGTATCCATCCGGTTCGACTTTGGGGATAGCTAATTGATGAGAATTAGCACTACTCGATAACTCTTTTAATATTTCTGCTTCCCTAATAAAGAGATTAATTACCTTTTCTCTGGTTGCTTCATCGCTAAAACGCTCTAAATTCAGCACTTTCAAAACTTTTCGTTTATGATGATCGCTCTTGTCTGCGATCTCAAAAATTCTCCCAAAACCACCTTCCCCAATAACTTTAACAACTTGATAGCGGCTTTGTACTAACTCTCCTATCTGAACCATCTATTTTCCCAAACTTTGTCAAGAGTAATGAATAAAATTATCAACAATATCCACCTTTAATTATACCAAATCCGCTTTAAAAATTGGGTTGGTGGTGATTTTTGAGTTTACTTCAATTTTCTCTGTGATATCCTGGAATATTATAACACAAAAATAGACATTAACATCATTTGTTGGATTAAATAAAACGAGCGGTTATCAGTAATCTTAACGTTAGCCTTAATTTTAATTTGAGTTTAAGAAACCCGACTTCTCCAAGAAGTCGGGTTTCTTACTCCAGAAGTCTAGTTTCTGACAATGACTAACTAAAAAGTGAAAGTAGTCCGGAGGACACCCACTAAAGTCGTATCATTATTAGCATCACCTTCTGGATTAAAGAGAACAAAAGCACCTGGAGTAATGCTTACATTATCGTTCACTTTAAAGTTATAAAATGCCTCTAAATGGTAGGGAGTAGCCCGATCAACTCCTGCTTCAGTAAGTCTAGCGGCACCATCAGCACTAACTCGATACAAAGGTTGTCCGAAAAGTAAACCTGCTGTATTTCCCTCTTTAAATAAATCTCGGAAAGATAACCCTACCATCCAACTACTAAAATTAGAAGAGGCATCAACCCCAGCCGCCGCATCGACAAAGAAATAAGAAGCATAACCAGTCAGAGAAATCTTCGGTGAAAAACGCCAGGTTAAAGTAGCACCAATGGAGTCAATATCTACAGGTGTAGTTAAAATGCCACCTACATTCAAGCTACCATCCGCGTTAACAGTTTGTCCGGGAATATTCAGAGCATTTGATGAGAATCGGGATAATCCCGTAGCCAGTATATTGAGATCGTGGTAACTGTGAGCATAATTTAGACCAATATCAAAACTATTACTCGGTTTAATCGTCAGTTGGGCTGCTGCTACACTACTACCACTAAAAAATCCTCCTCCTAAAACATTAGTCGCACCTTGTTGGGGCAAACTAGCATTAACACTGCCATACAATGCTCGCAAGTCAAATTTATCGGAAATACCCCAAATAAATCCCACCGCCGAGGCTAAACCTGTTTGAGAAGTACCTCCGGAAACCCGTAAAACTGGATTTAAAGTAGCAAACCGAGAAATCGCACCTTGTCCTTCACTAGCAAAGGGAATAATCGCCGGAAAAGCATCAGAGACTTCGGCAGAAGTTCCACCAAATAGAGTTAAATTCTTAATTCCAGAGGGGAAGATATACAACAGTTTGTAGAGTTGGACATCATTGTTAGGAATTGCACTGGAAATATCTTGGGGTGTAAATCGGGGAAATTGTGGTTCAAAACTCAGTTTGGTCGATCCTTCACTCAGGAAAGAATCTCGTCCCGGAAATAAGGTCCCCTGCACACTTCCATTTCCTAATAAATCTCCCCCAAAATTGTTAGCTTGCAATCCAGTAATGAGTAAGTCTTTACCTGTAAAACTGGTATTGAGATTCAAGCGCACTCGGTCTACTAAAATTACATTAGCATCATCGCCACTATCTGCACCACCTGTCGCACCAACTAGCGAGAAAATTGCTTCTCCCTGTAACTTGGTGGTGGTAGAAAACTGATGATCTTCCAAGTAACTAACTCGTCCTTCTAGGTTATCTACTCTTGAACCCAAGGTGGCTAATTCTGCTTTAAATTCATCAACTAGCCGCCGCAATGCCACTAAATCTTCTGGGTTACTATTAGGAGTTTTATCTCCAATTAATCTTTCAATTTGCTGCAAACAAGCATTCAATCCTGCTGCAAATTCATAACGAGTCATCGCCCGATTACCGCGAAATGTGCCATCTGGATATCCCGCAATACAACCATAACGTTCAACTAAATTTCTCAATGCTTCATAAGCCCAATCTCCGGGGGAAACATCGGAAAGTTGAGATACAGAGGTCACCTGCTCCATGGGCGATGATTCTATATAGTTAAGATTTTGGAGTTGAGAGATAGTATTTGTCTGTGTAATTGCGGGGGATGGAGTAGAGTTATTGGTAAATCCTTGTGCTGGATATTCAGTGGGATGAGTAATGCTAATTTCTGACTTTACTTGTGCCAGATTTTGGGATATAAATAAAGTGCTAGTATCCTTGGCGATATCGTCAGTTTGGTTGACTGTGCTTAAGGTACTATCGAGATGATGATTTTTGACATTTAGAGAAAAATGGGACTGAGAGATTTCCTCTGCTTCGATCGTTTCTTCAATCTGTGGTATATCTTCTTCATGGTGCAAAGGTTCCCCAGTTTCGGCAACGGCCAGATTCCCATTCCAGGGGAAAGCACCAGTAATTAAACAGAAGAGACTTACTTTACTGAAAACACCAAATCCAACTTTAGTCACGATAAAATCCTCACACAGAAATATTAAAATTGTCGCTAGCTGATGAGTTAGGGTGTGTTTTGAAAACCGATCCTATATTTGGGATTTTGAAAACACGCCCCAGTCTAATCATTGATAGGGGCAACTTAACTTACACAATTGAGGAGTAAAGATCCGGATGGTTTGACCATCTGACTTCTCAATTTGAAATAGGACTTACGCAAAGCATCTATCTGTAGGGTGCGTTATGCGTAAGCTAACGCACCATCCACTATTAGTAGCTTGACTGCATAAGTCCCATGCAAAATGCTCTAGAGATTATATAAGTCAGATTGCCTAAATTTCCAGTAATTATGGAATTTATTAATCCTTTGTACTAGAGCGATTGCCAAATTTATAAAGTTAATCTTAAAGTTTTGGATATTTTTTGCTTAAATAAATTAAAAAGTTACTTATACTACAATTTAGTTTGGTCATTTCGATTAAGACTATCTTGACGATCGAGAGCCAAGGCTGATTTGGAAATCCACTTTTTTGATGAGTAAGCTGTAGCCTTCCTGACTAAACGGTTTGATTTCCACTCCGATAACTGTCAACTGTCCACTGCTGTATCCACACTAAAGCAATAACTCCAACTAGTTAACCTTATGAATAGCCTAGCTGCGGAATTTCTTGACAAAATCAATTACCCTGGAAAAGACAACCAATAAAAGATCCTTTAACATGCTAGACTTCCTCAACCCCATCTTAGGACGACATCCGGAGCGGATTAAAGCTAATGTAGAAATCTACACCTGGCAAACCTGCCCATTCTGCATCCGAGCCAAAATGCTGCTGAAATGGAAAGGCGTTAACTTCACCGAATACAAAATAGACGGCGATGATTCCGCGAGAGTGAAAATGGCACAACGCGCCAATGGCAGACGCACCGTACCACAAATTTTCATCAATAATCAGCATATCGGCGGTTGTGACGATCTTCATGCCTTAGATAGCAAAGGTGAATTAGATCCCTTATTAGCACAACCTGCCACCCCAGAAGCGGTTTAAGATCGTAGACGGCAAGAAGTATAATGTCTCTTGGTGAAGGCAGGGCGAAGCATTCGGATAGAAAACTTTGGGTTTATTGCATAAGTTATCGCCCGAATGCTTCGCCCCTACAGTTTTCGGTTTCTTCAAAATTTTTAACCCCATTCTCCATTCCCTAGCTAGGGGCTAGGGGCTAGGGAAGAAAGATGAACAGTTTTTCAGTTACAGTTCCAAACCCCCATTCCCTATTTCCTATTCCCTATTCCCCATTCCCAACAATGACAGTACCTCCCATAGATGAAGCAGGATATCAAATTCATCGCAAATGGATGACTATCGCGATCGCACTTGCTCAAAGTGCAGGTGAAGCAGGAGAAGTACCAGTAGGTGCTGTCATTATCAATAACTATGATAACTTAATCGCCACTGCTGAAAATCGCCGGGAAAGAGATAAAGATCCCACCGCCCATGCCGAAATACTCGCCCTCCGTGCCGCTGGTAAAACCTTACAAACATGGCATCTCAACCATTGTACCCTCTACGTTACCTTAGAACCCTGTGCCATGTGTGCGGGTGCGATCGTATTAGCAAGGTTAGGGCTGCTCGTTTATGGAGTGGACGATCCCAAAACTGGCACAATCCGCACCGTTGCTAATATTCCCGATAGCCCTTTCTCCAACCATCGTTTACCTGTTATTGCGGGAATAATGGAATCTACTTGTCGCAATCAACTCCAATCCTGGTTTGCTAACCGCCGTCAGGAGAAAGGGAGCAGAGAGTAGGGAGTAGGGGCAGAGACTTTTGAGGAATGAGTTTTGAATTATCGCAACCACTAGGGCAGTTAAGACATTCTCAATTCCTCAAACCCTTGATGAGACAGCTTTCTTCCCCAGCCCCTAGTCCCTAGCGATAAAACCCTCCTTTGTCCTCCCACTCCCCACTAATCCCATGACAGCACAAGAAGTGTCCCCCACCTTCCAGACAGGAGCTAGTGAAAGACATAGAGTAAAACTATAGAGATTAAACGAGTTAAAAAACCGAATCCCCCAATGATGCAGCTTCAATTCCCCCAACCAACCCAAACCCCAAACTCAGTAGTAGAAACACCCCAACAGACGACTACTCCGGGCAAAATTGTTCCCGTTACATCCCACATTTCCCACACATTAACCTCGATCCTATATCCTTTAGGGCGACGGGTTCTCATACCATTTTATTTCCGGCGGATGGAAGTGACGGGAACAGAAAATATCCCCAAAACTGGTCCAGTTATCCTCGCTCCTACTCATCGTTCCCGTTGGGATGGATTAGTGATGGCGTTTGCTGCGGGCAAACCTGTGACGGGGCGCGATTTGCGGTTTATGATTTCTGACAATGAAATGGCAGGACCCCAAGGCTGGGTACTGCGGCGGACCGGAGGATTTCCTGTTAATACCAAACATCCTGGTATTAGTAGTATTCGTCACAGTGTCGAAATCCTCCGTAATGGGGAAGCATTAGTGATGTTTCCTGAAGGGGATATTTATCGGGATGGTTATGTTAATCCTCTCAAACCGGGTATGGCTAGAATTGCGCTACAAGTTGAATCTAGTCAACCCAATAGCGGTTTAAAAATTGTACCGATTGGTCTTAATTATAGTCAGCCGATTGTCAAGTGGCGGAGTGAGATAAGAGTCAATATTGGCACTCCTATTGATGTAGCTAGTTATTGTACTGGATCGACTAAAAAAATTGCTCAACAGTTAACTCACGATTTGGAAGCAGCTCTAACAGAATTGACGAAAGGCTAAATGCTAAGGACTTGGACAAACATTCGATCGCTTGATGTAATAGTAGATATAATCCAAGGATGCAGAAATTGCAGCAAGCACAGCGGCAATAGATTTATATGATAAGAAACTGGCTTATAGCCCTAATGGGGTAAAAGAGTATATTGTTTGGCAAGTATTTGAGCGAAAGTTGGATTGGTTTTATTTGCAAGAGGGAGAGTATCTTTATCTGCCAGTAGATGAAGATAATAGACATCTCCAAAATATA
>DOIX01000275.1:0-2354 GCA_003511885.1 Cyanobacteria bacterium UBA11153 | reverse complement strand
ATGTTTTCTGGAGAAGTCTAATGTAATTAGGAGTCGAGTATTTCCAGGATTGTGGTTAGCTGCAAGTGATTTGTTGGCGGGAAATATGACAAAGGTTTTGTCGGTTTTGCAGGAGGGGTTGGCTGCGGCGGAACATGGTGTATTTGTAGAGAAGTTGGCAAACTATCATGAATAATTATAGCAGTCGCCTAATTATATAGCAACCCTAAATGAGTTGTAACAAGTGCGCAGCTTGAAACCTAGTCAGAGCAAGGATCGCAGTTTTCAAAATTGCCACAACCTATTTAGGATTGCTATAGCAGTCGCCAAGGTGCTTAGGACACAGAGAAAACTGGTAGGGGTGAAGCATTCGGGCGATAACCTTGGCAACAAACCCTAAATATTTATATCCGAATGCTTCACCCAGACCTCATTGTGGAAATCTTTCAATGATGCTTTCCTTACGAAGAAAGTATTTTTATAAGGCTATTGGATATTTTGCAGCTACTGAATTTATGACCCCTAGACGGTTCAAGAATGTAATCGCTGCTTGGCAAAGAAATGGCTTGGATTTATCCGGTGCTGAATATCACAAAAAACATGTTAAAATTGAGGCAATTCATGCCAAAAATTGGCTCAAAAACGTGGTCGTTCCAGTTATTAAAAAAAAAACAGATAGTTCATTCGATATTACTCGTGGAGTAATATATAGGCTCAACACTTCTGCCAGATATTTAGATATGCTAATGTCTAAATTTATGCACAAGCAATCTTGTTAAACAAGTAAGTAGTAAGGAAGATATATCATGACATCAGTTGAACAAGTTAAGTATATTCATACATTCAGTCAAGTTGAGCAGGATCGGCTAATCCAACAAGGCAAATTTACTGAATCGTACATTCATCACACTCTAGATTTTTCAGGTTTAACCAGAGTCTTGGAGATAGGTTGCGGGGTGGGAGCGCAGATATCAGTACTACTCCAACATCATCCACATCTCAAAGTTACTGGGTTAGACAATTCCCAGTCTCAGCTTCAACGTGCTGACATTTTACTCAAACCCCTAATTGACAGTAGTAGAGTCATACTGCAACAAGGTAGTGCTTACAATTTGCCATTTGATGATGGTAGCTTTGATGCAGTTTGTATATTTTTTGTATTGGAGCATCTTGAGAACCCCTCCATTGCAGTGCAGGAAGCATTTCGTGTTTTGCGTCCTGGGGGTTTAATTTATTGTACGGAAGTATTCAATAATGGTTTATTTGTGTTTCCTAAATGCCAAGGAATCGAGGCTTATTGGAAAGCATTTAATCAACAGCAAGAAGCTTTCAATGGCGATCCTAACATTGGCATAAAGCTGGGTTGTCTATTTTCAGAAGCAGGATTTATCGACATCCACTTGCGTGATGTTTCTCCTATGTTAGATGGACGAATGAATAATTTTGAAAAAAGACAGGAATTTATTGACTATATGAGATCTACTTTCCTCAGCGCATCTTCCACCCTCCAATCTGCTGGAAAAGTTACTGATATCCTGGAGGAACAGATGATTCAGGAGTTTGAGCAACTTTCAATGAATCCATGCTCCATTTTTTTATATCCAGTAAAACAGCTAAGTGCCAAAAAGATCGATATCTAGATATATAGCAGTACGTTAATTGGTTGGGACAATAGACTTAGATGAAAAGGGAACGGGGAATGGGGAAAAGGCAAGAGGGAAATGTCCTAACCTCAATGGGTAGTGCCCTAGTATAGGGCTTGCTGAATAAAGACAGAAGGTATGCCAGCCAAGGATTTCAAGTATTTTTGGCTTTCCCAAGTCCAAGGATTTTAAATCTTTTTGTTCAAAAACCTTGCCTGATTGTGGGAAATCCCTGAGTATCCGAAAAGGAAGCAAAGGGTGAAACTCTCATAAGGTAAGCTGTGTAGCATCCAGATTCGCTAAGTAGGCTTTTTCAGTAAACCCTAGTATAATTAGCTGAAAATCCCGCCCAGTCTGCTTTCTAGCTCTAAGCTGCGGCGCATCTAAATTGGATATGATGGGGCGACAACTATAGCTGAAACCCTTGCACAGTCTGACGTGTAGCACATCGTCGCGTCCCCAAAATGAGTCTATTTTTTGGCATTATTGACATCCTGATTTCAGAGCGGATAGCTACAAGTCTCATGAATTCGTTGTTCACCACTAGATTTCTTGGCTAATTTTGAAAAAGACACCCACCTTTTTCTTCGATTTGCATGAGTTGAAAACCATATCCTGTCTAGCTTTCAGCCATAGTTGTCGCCCCGTCAGGAAAATGGCTCAAGATGAAGATATTATTCTAATTGATGAGGGAAAACCAGTGGGCTATTTAGGGTTTGCTGAATTAAGGTA
>DOIX01000255.1:3721-15350 GCA_003511885.1 Cyanobacteria bacterium UBA11153 | reverse complement strand
GGCTCGTTTTTCGGTCAACCCGATGCCAGAGCAAGTCAGAGTGGCTAGAGGATGTTAGCATATCTTCCTTGTCTACTTTCCCTCCCGATCTTCCTTTTCTTGCCTTAACAGATAATATAGCAAGGGACTAGGGGCTAGAGGCTATTGGCTCAGGAAGAAAGCTTTTCAATCAAGGGTGGAAGGGATTTAGAATGCCTTAACCGCCCTGGCGGTTGTTATATTACAAACCCACACTTGTGAGCTGGGGGTTAGGGGCTAGGGAAAGAAAGACTTTGTATCAAGGTTTCATAAACATGAGAGGATGTCCTAGGGCGACTGCTATATACCCCGATATGGAAACAATTCATCCCACTAGTACTAAACTATCGATCCAGCCTTGGTAGATTCAAAAGTAAACCAATCCAAACTAGACCAATATTCTAGAAAGTGGGATGAAATTTAACGGAGGGGAAAGTATTCCCCTGACCATTGGCTAGGCTAGGATACCTCAAATATCCGTTTCGCTGAATTCACGAGTCATGTGGTCAAATGGCCCATCGACAACAGAGGCATCAATACCAGCCGCAGCAACTTGCTCTTTGACAATATTTTTCATAATCTGAATCCCAACCACAGTTGGGCCAATGGGAACCCCTAAAGAGTTGTAGGTTTCCCGCAAACCCTGTAACACCCGTTCATCAAGGACATCGCAGTTACCTGCCACGATCGCATAACTAGCATAGCGGAGGTAATAATCCATATCCCGCAGACAAGCCGCATAGCGACGAGTGGTATAGCCATAACCACCTGGGCGCAACAATTCAGGTATTTCCTCAAACATGGCTGCACTCGCCTGCTTGACAATTGAGGCCGCATTGGTGTTAATTACGGCTGCAGCCGCGACTCGTGCCGTACCGCTGCTAAAGTAGGACTTGAGTGAGTCCATGGCATCGCGATCGAGATAGCGGCCTGTAATGTCGTAAGTTCTAATGAGGCTTGTAATGGCATCCCTCATGAAGTTTTCTCCCAACAAGAATCTATATATCTATATCATCTATTTATCATCACACAGGCTTGACCTCCACAAATATTAATTACCAAGTAACCTCGATTTATATGTCATTACAACTAGTTTTGTGCTTCTTTAGCTTAAAATATCGTTGCCTTTACCAGTATTTTGTTAAAAATGCTACATTTTTATATTTTTATCAGATTATGCAAAATCAGTAATCGATATTTTGTATCTTTGGATACAAAATATTATACTCCCTAGTCCCTAGGATAAATCATATCTATAAGTTAGATCTTAAGGAACTTCGTCAGCTCCGTTGATGGAGGTATACCTAACAAAGTCCAACTACACTACCGCTTGCTTACCGACTATTTCTAGATTCAGGGTTAAGACTGGCGCGTCTTGTTCGTGTCTTCAGTCAAAACGCAAACTATACTGTTGTTGTACCAAACAGAACAAAAAACCAACAACGAACAACTGACGACGGACTAAAATTAATTGGTCTCTTTTTTCAACAAAACTCAAGCACAAAAAAAAGGAGCGATTCATGCCGGAAACCCCACAAGAAGTCTTGAAAATGATTCAAGATGAAAACATTAAAATCATTGACCTGAAATTTATTGATATGCCAGGAATCTGGCAGCATTGCTCGTTCTACTACGATCAAATTGATGAGAGTTCTTTCGTAGACGGCGTTCCTTTTGATGGGTCAAGTATTCGGGGTTGGAAAGCAATTAACGAATCTGACATGTCCATGGTTCCCGATCCTAGCACAGCTTGGATCGACCCATTCATGCAGGAAAAAACCCTTAGCATGATTTGCTCGATCAAAGAGCCACGTACTGGAGAATGGTATAGTCGAGATCCTCGGAGTATTGCTAAGAAAGCTGTTGATTTCCTCACTTCAACTGGACTTGGCGATATGGTCTATATTGGACCGGAAGCAGAGTTTTTCGTATTTGATGATGTCCGCTTCGACCAAACTGAAAACAAGGGCTACTATTATGTAGATAGCGTGGAAGGGCGCTGGAATTCCGGACGCGAAGAAGCAGGTGGTAACTTGGGTTATAAACCGGGTTACAAACAAGGGTATTTCCCCGTCGCACCTACCGATACAATGCAAGATATGCGGACGGAAATGCTCCTAACTATGGCGCAATGCGGCGTACCGATTGAGAAGCATCACCATGAAGTTGCTACAGGCGGACAAAATGAATTAGGTTTCCGGTTTGCCCCCCTCATTGCGGCTGCTGACTATTTGATGACTTATAAGTATGTCATTAAAAATGTCGCTAAGAAATATGGTAAAACTGTTACTTTCATGCCCAAACCTTTATTTAACGATAATGGTTCTGGGATGCACACTCACCAGTCTATTTGGAAGGGTGGACAGCCTCTGTTCTGGGGCGATGGCTATGCTAATCTGAGCAAGATGGCACTCCATTATATCGGTGGTTTAATTAAGCACGCCCCGGCATTATTAGCTATTACTAATCCAACCACTAATTCTTACAAGCGGTTAGTCCCAGGTTTTGAAGCGCCAGTGAATTTAGCTTACTCTCAAGGTAACCGTTCAGCTTCAATTCGGATTCCTCTTTCTGGTGGTAATCCCAAGGCGAAACGCTTAGAATTCCGTTGCCCTGATGCTACTTGTAACCCCTATCTCGCTTTTGCAGCAATGCTTTGTGCGGGTATTGATGGGATTAAGAATGAGATCGATCCTGGCGAACCTTTTGATGTGGATATCTATGATTTATCTCCTGAAGAATTGAGTAAAATTCCTTCTACTCCTGGTTCTTTGGAAGGTGCTTTAGAAAGTCTGGAAAACGATCATACTTTCTTAACTGATACGGGTGTCTTTACTGAAGATTTCATCCTCAATTGGATTGAGTACAAGCTTGATAATGAAGTGAACCCCATGCGTCTGCGTCCTCATCCTTATGAGTTTTCTTTGTATTACGATTGCTAGGATTTGGTAGCAGGAGAAAAGGGAGAAATTTTCTCTTTTCTCTTTGGCATATTAAGGTTAGCCATCTTTAGGGGTGGCTTTTTTGATTTTTTTGTGTTTTTCTTTCGTACTCAGCGTACTGAAATATTTGCCTAGCTTAAAAGCCTTTACCTGTCTAGCTTTCAGCCATAGTTGTCGCCCCGCCAGATATGATTGTGCTAAACAAATCATTGTTTGTGGATTATTGCCGAGGTGAAAAATATCGAAATGGGTGACAATAGCGTATAAAACCAGCAAAAGGTCATTAGTTAGCCTTTGGATTATTTTAGCACGATCGCTGAAACGACGCAATCTCGTTCAGTATTGAGAATTATTTTTAATAAATTCTACGAAGTTAAGAGGCTTTCAGCGATCGTTTGTAAAGTTATGTTAATTGCGATTTTTTTTTTCAGGGAGAGGGGCGGAGGGGAGGGGGAAAATCTCTGGCGTAACTGGGGCTTGCTGAAAAAGTAGGATCGTGAGAATGGGGTGTGGGTTTTTTGGTGTGGCACAATTTTCCAGTTTGAGTGAAAAACTGTATGACTTTTGATAAGTGGGTACACAAAATTAATTGCACACTGGGTTGACCTGAAACCCTTGAAAAATATAGTGTTTCGAGAAATCGGATGTGCAAATAATTTTGTGCCAGGTACTTATGAGTTTTGAGGGGTGTAACTCTTATTCATGGTACTTTTCCCTAGCTGAATCAGCGCTCTTATCTAATTGCTGTCAAGGTTTCAGAGTTATACAGCAAGCCCTAACTAGCAATTTGGTTTAATATCTAATTCTAGATACTCAGGCGGAACATAATCCACTAGCCAAACTCCATTATCAGAACAATAGAAAGTATAATTATCCCTCTGCATTGCCAGAGTATTGATTGTAAATACTACAGGACTACCATGCCTTGCACCAACCTTTTTAGCTGTAGCCAAATCGGGAGATAAATGGACATGATGGCGCGACATCTTCCGCAACCCTTCCTGCAAAATTGATTTAACAGTTTTCTGTCCCGTACCATGATAAAGGGCATCTGGCGGAATTGCTGCTGATAACTGCAAATCAATCTCTACACTATGCCCTTGATTAGCTCTAATTTTAGTATCTGTCTCATCAAAAGAAAAACGTTGCTTATCATTATGAGCAACAACCTCATTTAACTCAGTGCGACTAATATAAAAAGAATCCCTGCGAGAAGCATCTAACAACTCGTCCACATCAACCCATCCTCCAGGCGCAAGGCTAATCCCAATTTTATCTGGATGATGCCGCAAATGATAACTCAAATACTTACTAATTTTAACTAATCGATTATCCTTCATATTTTATTATTGGTTGTTGATGATTAGTTTTCACTTATAACTCCTTGCCCAAATATCCTACCCAACCCTCTGGATACCTCTGGGTTTCCCCAAAATTAACTCATTAATCCCATTAACCACATCACCCCAATCTAATCAAAAATCTCCATAACTCTTTCATTCATATTTCCTTCAATCTTGTGGATGCTAGGTAACTGACTATAAGACAATGAATTAAATAATTATTGACTAATATTTAGCGACAATATTCCACCAAAGCCTTTGCGTACCTTTGCGCTAACCTTTGCGTACCTTTGCGTAAAAAAAATAATCAATCAAAAACCTCTATAACTTTAACCCTAACCTCCCCCTCTCCAAACTTAACCTGTAACTCCTCCCCCACTACTAAATCAGACACCGATCGCAAAATTGTTCCATCATCTCCTCTAACTAAAGCATAGCCTCGTTTCAAGACACGATTCGGATCGAGTGTTGCTAACTTTTCCCGTAAAAACTCACACTCCCGATTAGCTTGATTTAACCGCCCGGATGTAGAGTTAATTAACTGATGACGCACCATGGCGATCGCATTTTTTTCTGCCTGTAATTTTTGCCCAATTGGTAGCCGCTGCAATCTTTCTGCTAGATAGTCTAACCGATGGCGAGATTTTACTAAAACCTGGGTTACTACTTGAGTAAGGGCGCAGAGGCGCTTTTGATGTTGGGCGATCAAAGTGCTTAATTCTGGCACTGCTGTAGCGGCAACGGCGGTGGGGGTATGGACGGAAACATCTGCGGCTAAATCAGCCAAACACTCATCTCTTTCATGCCCGATACCTGTCAATACAGGAATTGGACAATTTGCGATCGCTCTGACTACTCTTTCGTCATTAAAACATGCTAAATCCTCGGTTGCACCTCCGCCTCGCGAGATTATCAATAATTCTGCCCTCCCGTCTTTTTCTATTCTGGTAATTGCTTTCACTATGGATATTGGTGCTGTTTCTCCTTGTACTTGGGCTGGTGATAATAATATTTTTAATCCGGGATATCGATGGTAAAGTGTTTGTTGAATATCACCCCATGCGGCGGCTTGAGGTGAAGTAACGACTGCAATAATTTGGGGATGAATTGGTAAGTTACGTTTGCGTTTGATGTCAAATAATCCGGCGGCGGCTAATCTATTTCGGAGTTGATTGTAGCGCAATGCTTGTAAGCCTTCTCCTGCTGGTAATGCCTGCCAAACTGTAATTTGGTATTCTCCTCTTTGCTGATAAATCCGGATACTACCTAGAATAATAATTTTTTCTCCGGATTGGGGTAATTGGACTAATTTATTAAGCTGACTTTGCCAGATTACACATTTAATTGATGCTTTTGTATCGGGATCTTGTAGTGTTAGAAATATCCCGCTGCGATGTTTGGAGGTACTGGAAACTTCGCCAATTACCCAAACTCTACGGAGGATATCGTCTTGTTCTAATAATTCTTGAATATAGTCAGTTAAACTACCAACTGATATGGCTGTTTCCGAAATTTCCCAATTGGCACTTGATGAAGTCATAAACTTGAAATTGTTATCCTTACTTCAATTATATTCCAGGGATAAAGCATTGACAGAGAGCTTTTTTCTATTGCCGTGCCCGATAAGCCGTTACGCATTTAATTTATCTGTTTTGAATGAGGGGGAGCTGGGGTGCAGGTTTGATGACTTTTTCCCTAACTTGAAAATATCCGGTTTAAATGCGCAGCAGCTTATCTATGATAGGATAGACTATCACCAATAAGCTGCTACGCATTTAATTTGTATATCCCTACACCCCACACCCCACACCCCTTTCGACAAATTTATTATCCAATTTAGATGCGCCGCAGCTTATCTAAGGCACTATCCCTAAAGCAGCGGGATTGCCCGATCGCACTCACGAAGCCGATCGCAATTATCTATTAAACTTCTCCGGAAATTAAGTTTCAGGAAATGTAGCACAAGATGTCAGGTGCATGATGGGAGAAGTAGGGTGTGTTTTTTGATACAGAGGTGCGCCAAGTTTTACATATAGCAACCGCCAGGACAGTTAGGACATTCTCAATTCCTCAAACCCTTGATTTTACAGTTTTCTTCCTGAGCCAATAGCCTTTAGTCCCTCGCTATACCAGGGGCAAAAATTTTGACCTGATGGGGTGGAATAAATAGCTTAAAAGCTTTGCTGGTAAAGGGTTTGAGCGAGATAAACCGAAAATGAGAGATCGTGCAGCGGTCAAAGTGCGATCGCGGATGTGGAGGAAAATTCCGGCAAATTAGCACAGGATAGCTACTACTCGGGAGGATTCCCAACCTTTTTGCAGCGCCATAGTATGGCGTAATTTATCCGGAGGTTGATATTCTAGCCTGGAAAACTGGGTAGTAGAAGGATTTACTACTCAAGCACACATGTCAGTAAGTTGTGGTACTTATGAGAGATATCATTGAAATAGTTAGTCATACTGATAAGCAAATTACTCCAGCCTTACTCCGTGTGGGGCTGAATTGTCTATTGTCGGCTAAGGCAAAGGGTGCGAGTGCAATATCTATTTTTTCGATAGCGGCTATTTTAATAACTGCACCAGCTCAAGCGAATATTCCAGAGGAATCACCTCAACTTCCGGAACAAAATATTGGTAAAAAATCAGTTTCCGTTACAGCTCCGGAAGAATATCCATCAACAGAATTACCTCCAGCCAATCAAGGTAATCCAGTTTCAGACAATCCAGCTTCACTATCGCCAGCTATCGCCGCTACACCTTCAAATCTGGAAGCGCAACAATCCCTGAAATTGTTAGCAACAGATGAGGTTAATCAGATACCAGCCCCATTAGTCCCCAAATCACCTTTACCGGAAAACCTAGATACTTCGATTCAGTATCACCTGCCCGAAAAATTCTCTGTAAACACCACATCAAATCCCGCACCACAGGAATTAGTTAGCCACGCACCTGTCACCGAAACAATGCCAAATTGGTTAGCGAATAAGCTTGCCGATAAATTAACTCCAGCCACACCATCAATCCCAGCCCCAAATGCCATAAAAACTATCCCAGATAATCCCCAACAAACAACGGTTGAAGTTAAAAATAACTTAACACCTTCCTTTGCACTTCCCACTTCTCATTCCTCTTTTCTGGCACAATCATTAGAAGAAAAGCAACCAGATGCTTCATTAATTCCTGAAAATTCTCCTAAAAAACATGACGCATTAACTCCCACATTAGACGTACAAGGAGTTTACCTCAATCAGGGAGATGATGCCGCCAGATTGCGATTGCGGGGAATTTATCCAGTTTCGCCCCATGCTTTATTTGGTGCAATAGTCGATTTAGCATCAGGGACAGATTTTCAAGGTACAGAAGGAAGTGGAGTTAGTCTCAGCGAACTTTATTTTACAGGCTCTTTGCCCAATTATTCCAATCTAAGGTTAACTGCTGGATTAATGGATTTAACCTCTTATTTCGATCGCAATAGCTTTGCTAAAGATAGTACCACACATTTCTTTCACCCTCTATTCCAAACTAATCCTGCCCTGGCATCTGCGGGGATTGGTTCCCGCCCGGGAGCATTGTTAAATTGGAATATTACAGATAATATTGAAGCGAAAGCTGCTGTCTTTTCTTCGGAGAGAAATTTAGGTGATTTTAGTTTAAATGCTTTTGCGGGTGAAATTGGCTTCCGGGCAGGTACGGGAATTTTTCGGGCAACTTATGCCACAGATAAAGATAAGGGTAGGGGTGGTGTGTTTGGCACGCGAGAAGGAGATAGAGAAAATGCTTTTGGGTTGAATGGGGAATTTTATATTCCTCAGATTAAAATGGGATTGTTTGCCCGTTATGGTTGGCTGGAAAATACTGATAGAGATAGCGATGCGGAAACTTATAGTTTCGGAATCAATTTTTTGGATCTTTTCGTCAAAGATGCTCGGTTAGGATTAGGTTATGCTTATGGCCCTGATTTCTCGAAAAATGATGATGTCTGGGAATTATTCTACGATATACGGATTGCCAAGGGGTTACGGGCAGGGATAACTCTTCAAGAAAGAGATGGTTTTTCGGAAACTATTGTGGGATTCCGAGTTAAGTCGGATATTCAGCTTTATCCGTAGTTGGTTGTTGGTTGTTTGTTATTGGTTATTTGTTAAGCTGTGAAAGTATCTTGTATTGGATAGCTATCGCAGGTAAGAGGTAAGGGGCAAGAGGAAATATCCAAGGCGAGTTGCGTCTTATAGGTTTTTCTCTAGATAGGATAAGGGTTTGAGATTCTTTGACAGAAGATGTCTATTAGACTTCTCCAGAAACGAGGTTTTTCTCTAGATAGGATAAGGGTTTCAGATTCTTTGACAGGAGATGTCCATTGCTTATTTACCACTCCCTACTCCCTATTCACTACTCTCTATTTCTTTTAGTTTTTGGCTGATATGAAAATATTATCTTCAACACCTAGTCAGAGTACAATGAAAATTTCCCGTTTATTAACTTGCTCGATTCTGTTAGGGTTATCCGGAGGATTGCCATTATTACCGATAAACTTTACAGTACCCGCTGCTCAAGCTCAATCACTTCCGGCGGCAATCCGTCAAGCTTATGGACTTCTAGAGAAAGGATTGGTAGATGATGCTATTCGAGCTTTTGAACAATTTTTAGGGAGTAATCCTCAATCTTTAGAAGGAAAATTAGGATTAGCCATTGCTTATCAGCGTCGGGGACGTAATGATGATGCTTGGAATGCTTATAATCAAGTATTATCCAGGGATCCCAATAACCAAACAGCCCTCAAAGCTGTAGGAGAAATGGGAGTTTATAAACAAGAGTGGCAAGCCCGTGGCATTGAAGCACTTACTGTTTTATTAGATAGCAATCCTAATAATATCACCGCCCGTTCCCAAAGAGCATTGCTATTGGGATATCAAGGACGTTTTCCGGAAGCATTAGCAGATTATCAACTCCTATTGGCCAATAATCCTGCTGGCGAAACTATTCTAGGTGCAGCCCAAATTTATACTTATAGTGGCGATTATCAACAAGGATTAGCCCTGTTCAAACGTTACCAATCTCTGGGTAAAACCATTCCTCCTAACGCCGCCGGAGCTTATGCTTTAGCATTGCGAGAAACCGGAAGTGCCACTCAAGCAATCCAAATCCTAGAAACCCAATTACGCCAATCTCAAAAACTAGATAGTACCACAATTCAACTGAGGGCAGATTTAGCTCAAGCATATAGTGCATCGGGACAACTATCCCAAGCATTATCAATTTTAAATCCTTTACGCGGTCGTGCCGATGCTACTTTACCACTAGCCAGGGCACTAACTTCCATCGGCAGAAAACAACGTCGTACCGATATCTACCAAGAAGGAGTAACCCTTTATCGTCAAATTCTCAAGCCCAATACATCCTTCGCCATCGCCAAAGAAATTGCCGATGTTTTCAGCGAATTACCATCAGAAAGAGCTGCTGCCCTAGACATATACGAACAACTATTGCAGCAACAACCAAACAATCGCAGTTTAATCCTCAAAAGATTAACCATAGCCAATCAATTAGGAAACATTTCCCGCGCCGAATTGCAACAGCAACTAAATCAAGTCCTGCAACCGCTACCCAGCGACAAAGCCGAACTTCGCGCGATCGCAACTGCCTTAGTACCTTTAGATCCGCCAGACCCAGCCTTACTCCCAGTTTACCAAAGTTTAATTAACGCTGGCGTAGACGAACCATTCTTACTTTTCCGGGTAGCTCAAATCTTCATTCAAGAAAATCAACTAGACAAAGCCAAACAAGCAGTTGCCGCTTACCAAGCCACCAGCGTAGGTTCCTCAGACCTAACCTCAGAATTACTACTGGCAGAAATCGAGCGTCGGGAGAACAAACTAGAAGCCAGTGCCACCCGATATCAAAAAATTCTCCAAAGCCAACCCAATCTTGACTTAGAGAATAGCGCATGGCGAGGATTAGCCGGAATCCGTTTAGCCCAACAACGCTACGACGAAGCCATCGCAATTTACGATCGCCTCCTAGCTAGCAATCCCAACGACTTACAGATAAAATTAGGAAGGACTGCGATCGCCTATCAAGCCCAAAAAATTTCCGAAGCTGAAGCTGAAGCCGTTTTGAACCAATGGCTCCAAACTCAACCCGGTAATAATTTCCCCTCCGAAGTATTCAACCTCGTCGGGACTCTCCCAGCCTCCGAAAAACGGGAATCCCTCTATAATACTTTATTGGCAATAGATCCAGACCATACTCCCGTACAACTGCGACGATTGCAACTAATCGCCAAACGAGATCCCAATCAAGCATTAGAATTAGTCGAAGAATTAATTGCCCGCAATCCCGACAATATCAGTCCCTATTTCATTAAAGGAGAATTAGCCCTAACCTTAAAAAAATACGAGCTAGCCAGTCAAGCTTATCGTGCCATCTTACAACGGGAGCCTGAAAATATTGGGGCATTAATGGCACTAGGAGGAGTCAAATTTACCCAACAACTATATTTGGAGGCAAAAACCTATTATACCCGCGTCCTCGAAATTAGTCCCGGTTATCTAGATGCACGGAAAAACTTAGCCGAATTAAATGCAGCCCTGGATCAACCTTTCACCGCCGTCGAGCAGTTTAAAGCCTTAAATGCCGAACAAGAAGCCGAAACAGGCACTCCTAATCCACAAATAACAGATCGAGTGGAACATTTAGAAGTAGACATTCTCAAACGCCGAGGCTTCCAACCTTATTGGGAACGTTACTAAGAGACTAGGGCTTCTTTGGCAGGGGAGCAGGGGAGCTGGGATCAGGGGAGAAGCCGGATTTATGATCGTAATTAAACCTAGGCATCCACTGTGCCACTCCCCTGAATTTAATCATTATTTAATTGTTCCAGACAATTTCAATTACTACAACAAGAGAATAGGATCCTATAATGAATGTATAGAACGAGATAAAATATCTGGGAGTGGAAAAACCTTATGGCAACCACAACTACAGCCACAAAAACATTACGAGTGATAAGCAAAACTCCATTTAAAGACAATACAGCACAACTACAAGATCTTACAGAAGATGCAAAAAGCAAACTACTATATTTCAGCCCAGAGACAATATTCAAGGTAACCGTCGATCCGAAAATCCAGGATCAACATTATCGTTTCACCTTAGCAGATGGACAAAAAATCAATGGAAAAACAACTTGGTTTGTCTTTAAAGATCATGTAAAAATAGAATAAGGATTGATTGTGAACTGAATTGAAGGCAGGATTCCAAATGCCATGGGAGGGCAGTTGACAATTAACAGTTGATAGTTAAGCTGCTACGCATTTAATTTGTATA
>DOIX01000255.1:564-3502 GCA_003511885.1 Cyanobacteria bacterium UBA11153 | reverse complement strand
CTTTCGATAAATTTACTATCCAATGCCAGATGCGCCGCAGCTTAACAGTTGACAGTTGACAGTGACTCGGATTACCATCCTGTCAACTGTACGCTCCCCCATTCCTCAATTAAAAATGACCACAACCGTTTGGCAACGCCGTCATGTCCTGGGACTAGCTGATTTTACACCCGGAGAATACGATACCGTCTTGCAAACAGCAGCTAGTTTTCAAGAAGTCTTAGCGCGACGCACAAAAAAAGTACCAGCACTCCAGGGACAAGTAATTGCCAATTTATTTTTTGAAGCCTCCACGCGCACTCGCAGCAGTTTTGAATTAGCAGCCAAACGTCTATCCGCCGATACCCTAAATTTTGCACCCGGTACATCTTCCCTCACCAAAGGCGAAACCATCCTCGATACAGCCAAAACTTATCTAGCAATGGGGGCAAATATGATGGTAATTCGCCATCGGGATGCCGGAGTACCTCAAACAATTGCCGCCGAAATGGATCGACTCGATACGCGAGTTGGTATCCTCAATGCAGGAGATGGACAACACGAACATCCTACACAAGGATTACTCGATCTTTTTACCATTTGTTCCCTCCTCAACTTTGAATATCCCCGTTTAGGACTCCTAGCGGGGAAAAAAATTGCTATTATTGGCGATATTCTCCATTCCCGAGTTGCCCGTTCCAATATTTGGTGTTTAACATCCTCTCAAGCCGAAGTCCATCTGGCTGCCCCGCCAACCCTTCTGCCCAAATGGTTTGGAGAAATAGTTAACGATGAATCATCCGGTATACCTCGACGACAACTATTTATCCACTCAGATATTGAACCCGCCTTGAAAGATGCCGATTTTGTCATGACACTCCGGTTGCAAAAAGAAAGGATGAGCGCCCACCTATTGCCCAGTTTGCGGGAATATCACCAGAATTATGGGATTACGCGCGATCGCGTAAAATTATGTCAGCCTGATGTGAAAATACTACATCCAGGTCCAGTTAACCGTGGTGTAGAAATTAGTTCGGATCTGATGGACGATCCAAATTTTAGCTTAATTCCCCAGCAGGTAACTAATGGCGTGGCGGTGCGGATGGCTTTACTATATTTAATGGGAAGTGGGAGTCATTAGTTTAAATGAGCAGCAGCTTATCTGCGTCTCTAGAGTATCTTCCTTACTAGGGGTTTCGCGTCAGTACTGACCATCTTTTTTTTTTAACGCAAAGGTACGCAAAGGTTAGCGCAAAGGGGCGCAAAGAAAAGGAATGAGTTATCGGTTTGGGCTGGGAAGTTGAAAAGTGGTATAGTTGTTAGGTCTTGGTTGTTGGTTATGGTAAAGGTAAAAAAATGGCGATCGCAAAAAGCTTCGGGAAACTCGTGGCAGCTTGCTACCTATACCCCATTCCCCATTTTGACTGAAAATAGAAGAAAAAATAATTATGACAACTGCTACACCAGTAAAAACTGAATATGAAGCCATCATTGGTTTAGAAACCCACTGCCAACTCAGTACCAAAACCAAAATTTTCTCCAACTCTTCCACAGAATTTGGCGGTACTCCCAATACCAATATCGATCCAATTTGCTTAGGATTGCCAGGAGTATTACCCGTACTTAACGAAAAAGTCCTCGAATACGCAGTCAAAGCAGGTTTATCACTAAATTGCCAAATTTCACCCTACAGCAAATTCGATCGCAAACAGTATTTTTATCCAGACTTACCCAAAAATTACCAGATTTCGCAGTATGACTTGCCTATCGCCGAAAATGGTTGGCTAGAAATCGAAATCCCCGATAAAGAAGGCAGCGCCATCCGCAAGAAAATTGGCATCACCCGTTTGCACATGGAAGAAGATGCCGGAAAATTAGTCCATGCAGGTAGCGATAGGCTTTCCGGCTCCACCTACTCCCTCGTAGACTACAACCGGGCAGGCATACCCTTAATTGAAATAGTATCAGAACCAGATTTGCGATCGGGTCAAGAAGCCGCAGAATATGCTCAAGAATTACGTCGGATTGTTCGTTATATTGGCGTGAGTGATGGTAACATGCAGGAAGGTTCTCTCCGCTGCGATGTGAATATTTCAGTTCGTCCCGTCGGACAAGCAAAATTCGGGACGAAAGTAGAAATTAAAAACATGAACTCTTTCACCGCCATCCAAAAAGCCATCGAATACGAAATTGAACGGCAAATCACCGCCATAGAAGCAGGGGAACCCATTTTTCAAGAAACCAGACTATGGGAAGAAGGAAGTCAGCGTACTATTAGTATGCGGAGTAAAGAAGGTTCCAGCGATTATCGTTATTTTCCAGAACCAGATTTACCCCCCATAGAAGTATCTAAAGCACAGTTAGAGGCATGGCAAAGCCAATTACCAGAGCTTCCTGCCCAAAAACGCCATCGCTATGAGACAGAGTTAGGGCTTTCTCCTTATGATACCCGCGTCTTGACAGACGATCGCCAAGTCGCTGAATATTTTGAAAGTGCGATCGCAACTAGCGTAAATCCCAAACAAGCCGCCAACTGGGTAATGGGCGATATTGCTGCTTATCTCAATAATGAAAAATTAGCCATTACCGAGATTGCCCTCAAACCAGAAACTCTAGCCGAATTAATTACCCTCATTGAAGAAGGCACGATTAGCGGTAAAATTGCTAAAGATATTCTACCGGAACTCCTCGCTCAAGGTGGCTCGGCAAAAGAATTGGTGGAAAAGAAGGGATTAATCCAAATCTCTGACACTAGCCAACTCGAAGCCATGATTGATGAAATTATTGCTGCCCATCCCAACGAGTTAGCACAGTATCGCAGCGGCAAAACCAAGTTACAAGGTTTCTTTGTCGGACAAGTAATGAAAAAAAGTAGCGGACGTGCCGATCCTAAACTAACTAACCAAATTTTGGCGAAAAAGTTGAATGGATAGTTGGCAGTGGACAGTTGACAGTTGAC
>DOIX01000255.1:0-258 GCA_003511885.1 Cyanobacteria bacterium UBA11153 | reverse complement strand
GACAGTTGACAGTTGACAGTTGGATGAGGAAGACAAGGAAGGAATTTTTTTTCTCATCCCACTCCCTACTCCCTACTCCCTAGCGTTCTATCTTCTTCACAAAAATTTACAAAAAATAGTTTAAAAGGGGGTGACACCCCTCAGTCCGATAATGCTATACTGTGTTAAGTAGATGCACCCTGATGATTGGGAGAGTCACCTGAGTGGCTCTCCTTTTTTGTTTAAGTAGGGCTTGCTGTATAAAGAAAGAAGGTATGC
>DOIX01000326.1 GCA_003511885.1 Cyanobacteria bacterium UBA11153 | reverse complement strand
TGTCCAGTGTTTAGCGGATAGCAAACATCATCTTCTCCTTCACTACTCCACCAGGTTGATTTTGACTAGAATTGACGAAGCGCAAGCCCCACTTATAATCTCCGATTCAAGTGGGGTTAGCTTAGTCCCACAATAAAGCGAGGCAACCACTATAACAAGGGACTAGGGGCTGCAATTGCTAGGGGCTAGGGAAGAAAGCTGTCTTATCAAGGGCTTTGCGATCGATTTTTTAAATGTAGCACTTTTTAGTAAAAGATTGACAAAGACACAAAAGGATAAATCCTTTCTGTCGCTTGGGCACCCTAAGCTGCGCTAACATCCACCGCTTAAAAGACCGTGGCGAAGAGCTTCCATGCTATTTTGGTCGCTAGCCAGAATATATCCCTCTTCTCTTCAGCAGATAGAGCAACTAGTGTGTCAGAATACTAGTGTCTGGAGAATCCAGATCATCCCATACCACCACCAGATCCAGGATCTTGAACCTGGATCTCATTGCGCTAATCTCAATGGCAAAACTTATTTTTCCCTGCGCTTTCCATGCCTGTTTACCAGTGCCAATTCACCGACAATCCCCCATCTGTTCGCCGGGTAAATTCCTCTCCACTCCTGCCGGGAAGCTGGTTTGGTTAAAGGATAACAGTGTTAAGGCAAGGATATTAGATGTTCCTTTCAACCCATGATGATACTGTAAAGTCAAGAGCTTTCAACCCATGAGGATACTGCTTAGGAGAAGCAAAATATGCTACACCGCAAGATTTATCAACTCTGTTGCGATGGTCGTGAAGTCTGCGTTTTCTTGCGGGACCAGCAACGTTGGATTGAACGAGCCCATATAACAGATATTGAGGGAGATTTAGTCACAATTCGCTATGAAACTGAAGAAGAAGATGAAATTAGTTCTTGGGAAGAAATGGTACGTTTGGAAAGTATTGGTTCGATAACTCAGAAACTGGCTTCTGTTAACAGAGGCAATTTTGAACCCTTAGTTTCTGATGATTGCCCAGAAGCTGAACAAATTCGCCCACGCTCTCCAGAATCAGATCGAGAGTAGTTGGTTATTGGTTGTTAATTATTGGTTATTGGTTATTGGTTATTCAGACAGAAATTTACGATTGATTCAATAACAAACAACAAAAAACCAAGAAAAATTTACTTTTCTGAAGCGGGTGCGATTGCTTCAAATACCGGACAGTAACCCTCTGGTGTTACTTTAAAGGCATAGAGAGGAGAGACGGGATTCCAACAACGCTGACCTCGTTGGTAGCGGCAATTGGCGCAACAGGATATGTTGGCTGGCATCTTAAAATTGCTGCTGGCATTGAGTAATTCCCTTTGGGACAAACCCCGTAATACTAGTTCTTCTCCCTGCCACCGGGCTTCGACTAAACCAGTGTCAGCAAAATCTTGCCAGCGAGTGTCAGCCGCAATCGCTTCTGGCAGTGTAATTGTCACCACCGTTCCCAATTCAGTCAATTCACCTTCATAGTTTGTTTCTGTTGGTGGAGCAGGTTGAATAAAGGTTTCACCAATAGGCAGTTCTACTAAAGTTCCTGGCGCTGGACAATGAAGATGGTAGCGATTTTGTAACTCCTCTAAACCAGTTAAATCGGCGAGATAGGTTGGGGAACCGTGAAAAAAAATAACATGCTGTGGACGGAGATTATGAATTAGTTGGGTAGTTCCCAAACAATCGCTATGTTCGGTAAGAAGATAAGTTTCCGTACTTAAACCAACTTCCTTCATTTCTATTGGGTATCTAAGTCGTTCGGGATGCAATACTACCCAGCCACTAGAATCAGGGTTACAGTATAAGCTCAAGTCAGCATTTTCATCAGTTAAGAGGATACAGGGAAAGTGACCGATACTACACCTTTGTTGGTCATCTAATCGACGCAGCCGAGGACGAATCCTCTCGTCCCAAAATAAGGGTTGATGTCTGGCAAAGTTTTGTACTGATGAGGGGAAATAAGGTAGAAGTTCTAAGTAGGCATCGCAACCGTCGGCAACGCTACCATCAACCCAAATATCCACATCGCGACCTGTAAACTGGTGATGACTTCGTAGTAGCATCAAGATTTCTTGACCAAGCCCTAATGTGGGGACTGGTAGGAGGATAGAGCGATTCATCGCTAGTCCATGCTCAATCTTTTCTACTAGCTGATTTTCTTGTTGTCGTCGGTGGGGATGTCTGGCTGTGCCATAGCTGCCTTCTATAATTAGAACATCTGGTTGGGTACCGCGCAAGGCTTCAACGGATAAACCTTCCACTAACCTGGAGTTGGACAGGAAAAAGTCTCCTGTATAAAATATGCGATAGGTTCGATGAGGAGCCGTGTAGGTAAGGAGAAATGATGCTCCACCTGGCAGGTGTCCGGCAGGAAACAACTGGACTGTTAGTCCGCGACGAACTTCAATTGGCGTGCGCCAAGGTAGTGCCTGACAAAAGCTCAGAGGTTTGAACCCCTTGTCAGGCACTAAAGAAGGCCAGTTTAGGGGCAAGAGTTGAGTTGTAACTTCGCTGGCATAAATCGGTAAATGAGGAAATGTTTGATGGAGATCCAGTAATCCCTGTGCGTGATCGCTGTGAGCGTGACTGCACAAAACTAAATCAATAGGTTGATTTTTAGGAATAACTAAAGGAGAAATATCTTCTAATCCACAGTCAAGAAGAACGTGGTGGGGACCCATTTGCAACAGCAAACAAACTCCCTCGGCACCCTGACCAACACCGAATGGAAAACATGATAATTTTTCATCCTCGCTAGAGGATGTAGATTGGCTTTGATTGCTCATAGACTGTTACAGATTAGCCAACAACAATCAGCTCTCCTATCCAATCAATCTGGAAGAAATGAAGTTAATTTCTTCTTCCGTCTGTGGTGACGGAGGATCTCAACTTCAAAAGGGTAGTGGTTGACGGTTGAGCTAGACCAATCCAATTTTAGTGAGCAGAGCCATTGCCGTGATAATTGTCTGAATCGTAAAATCCGTTTTTAGTGCCAAAGATTAAAGTTGACACTGTAAAAACAACTGTCAATACCACTAAAATCAGTTTGATATCCATATATCTCCTATTACAATCAAGAATCAGAATTTTGACAATATCTAGTCTAAAGGCACAGTCGAGCTGAGACGACTAATTATAAGGTAAATTTCCAAAATTACTGAGAATTTACCTTATTTTACCCAAGAGGGATGCGGAAAGGACTTTCAGTCATATTGGCGATCATATCATTTAAGAGATCGATGACAATAGCCTGCGCAGGTGCTTCGCTATTTAAGTTCCCGCAGTAGGGATTCGGCTTGCCGCACGCCCTGACTGTTTCCCTGACGCTTGTAGAGATCTCGGGCTTTTTCAATGGCTGCGATTGCTTCAGTAGTGCGATCGCGTCCTTTTAAGGCTAGTCCCAGATTATAGTAAGCTTTTGGGTCTTGGGGGGCAATTTCTGTGAGGCGGCGGTAGGCGACAATTGCTTCGATGTAGTTTTCCTGGGATAGGTAAATTTCGCCAATGGCTGCTTGGGCTTCTACGGAGTTGGGTTGCAGGGCAATCGCCCTTTCAAAGGCTTCTACTGCACCTGATAAGTCTGTTTGTGCTTGGAGGAGTTTCCCCATTTGCAGAAAAACTTGGGCACTGTTGGGATCTAACTGTGCCGCTTTCTCAAAGGCATCAAGAGCAGCGGTTTTATTCCCTTGACGCATCCAAGCTAATCCCAACCTCATCTGGGCGCTGCTTTGGCGCGGGGCTAGGGTTACAGCTTGCTGAAGTGCCTTAACTGCTTCTTGAGGACGGTCTCGATCTAATAGTACCTGACCGATTAATTCGTAGACGGAGGCATTTCTGGGTTCCAGGTTAAGTACTTGGCGATAAGCTGCGATCGCGCCTTCATAATCTTCCTCTCGCAGGAGTACTGCTCCTAATCCATAATAGTAGTTGACATTCTTTCCATTTAGTTGGATAGCACGGCGATAGGCTGATGCTGCACCACTATTGTCTCCAGCGCTAGCCAAACTGTAAGCTAGGGCATAGTGAAACTCAGGATTATTGGGATCGAGGGCTGCTGCTTGTTGATATGCTCTCGCTGCATCTCTAAAGTTGCCCTGACGAGTTTGGAGATAGCCAATACCGGAAAAAATTTTAGCATTGCGCCCATCTAAGGATGTCGCTTGTTGATAAATTGCGATCGCGCCGCCATAATCTCCAGCATCTGCCAACTCTCGCCCTCGGCGCAGGAGTTGATTTAGTTGAGCGTTGGCTTGCTCCTGACTTAAGAGGAGAGGTGGAGACACTTGTGCTTTCACTGGTATGCTGGTGACCAGCCCAGTTAACAACAAGCTGCTCGCGAAGAATAATGTCTGTTTTAACACTGCTAGTTTTCTCTGTTTTAATTGGTGCAATTTTTCAGTTACAAAGGCTAGAGCCTGGGATCGGGAACAGATTATCATCTGATCTCTGAGATTGACAACTGATTCAGGAGGGCAATCTCAGCCCAGAGAAAGAACATTGTATCTGATATGATCGGTTCTACCCTTGCTACCAGATTTCGGATCTCAGAACATGAAGCTGAGATCCGAAATCTTTTCAGAAGCAGGAAGAAAGGTGGAGAAGCGTGGATCCCCCGTTCAGAAGGAATGCTAAACGAACATATAGCGATAGACTAGAGACTATTGGCTCTTAGCTCAGGAAGAAACCTCTAAAATCAAGGGTTGGAGGAATTGAGAATGTCCTAACTGTCCTGGCGGTTGCTATAACATCCTTTTCAGAATCCCCCGTGTTTCAACCGGGGGAGTACGTCAATATGGTGGACTGATATTGAGCCTGTGATAGATCGAATGTTAGATCGGATTCTCGATCCGCTTGGCTTTGGGAAGCTTCTGTGACTAAACTCAATTGTACGGCACAGGCTTTTAATTCTGGTTGGAGAGAATCAGGACAAGCTTCTGGATGAGTCAAAGTATTGACTTCAGCATTATCTGCCCAGAGTGCGCCCCAGTGTATGGGAACAAATACAGTACCGGGAGCAATGGCTTTAGTTACTTTAGCAGGAAATCTTGCCTGACCGCGACGCGATCGCACTTCGACCAAATTTCCCTCTTCAATCCCTAATTTTCCCGCATCGCGAGGGTGTATTTCGATAAATGGTTCCGGGTGCATCTGTTGGATTTTGGGAATGCGACCTGTACGAGTTTGGGTGTGCCAGTGACCATAAAGTCGTCCTGTTGTCAATACCCAGGGATAATTTGGATCGGGTGGCTCTGCTAATCCTTTGGAGTGATATGCTCCAAATCTGGCTCTGCCATCTGGTGTGGCAAATTTCCAATCAGTGTAGAGTCGTTTCGATTCTTGTTGGTTGTTTGCTATTTGTTGTTGATTATTTTGGGATCCCCACTCCCCACTCCCTACTCCCGATTCTCCCCTATCGGGAAAAGGCCATTGAATTGAACCTTCTGTTTGCAATCTTTGATGGGTGATACCTGTCATGTCGCAAAGTTGCCCACGGGTGAGTTGGACGAATTCTCTATAAACGGCGGCTGAGTCAGGAAATTCAAAATGTTTGGCAAATCCTAAACGCCTACCTACTTCAGCAAATATTTCCCAATCGGCTTTTGCTTCTCCTGGGCGGTAGCGGAAACTAGGACATAAAGTTACCCGCCGTTCCGAATTAGTCATGGTACCTGTTTTTTCGCTCCACTGAGCTGCTGGTAATAAAACATGGGCGTAGGCAGCAGTTTCGGTGGGATAGTAGGCATCCTGATAGACAGTGAAAGGGGATCTTAATAAAGCTGCTTTGGTACGCTCTAAATCTGGCAAACTTACGGCTGGATTAGTTGCTGCAATCCAGAAAAATCCCACTTCTCCTCGTTCTAAACCCAAAATCATATCCCAAATATCTCTACCAGGATGGGGGGAAATTTGTCCGGGTTGGAGTCCCCAAAATTCTTCCACCTCGGCACGATGTTGGAGATTTTTCACCAACCGATAACCTGGTAATAAATGAGCGAGTCCCCCTGTTTCTCTGCCACCCATGGCATTAGGTTGACCTGTAAGGGAAAATGGACCAGCTCCTGGTTTGCCAATATTACTAGTCATGAGGTGAAGATTAATCAGAGTCCGGACTTTGGCTGTCCCTTCAGTAGACTGATTCACACCCATTGACCACATTGAGAGGACACGTTCTGATTCTGCCCAATATTGAGCGGCTTTTTCTAGTTCATCAACCCGAATACCGCAGGTATGGGCGACAATTTCAGGAGAGTAATGGCGAATAACTTGAGCGAAAAGAGAGAAATCTTTGGTACATTCTTCAATAAATGAAGTATCAATCTTGCCCCAACGCATTAATAGATGGGCAATACCATTAAGTAAGTCAATATCAGTACCCGGTTTAATTGCTAAATGTAAGTCAGCAACTTCAGCCGTAGGAGTGCAGCGCGGATCGACAACAATCATTTTCACCTTGCGGTTCTTTTTGTGGTTTTTCCGCAGGCGATTAAAAATAATGGGGTGACATTCTGCTGCATTCGTACCAATTAAAAAGGCACAATCTGTCTCGTCAAGATCGTCATAGCAACAGGGAGGGCCATCAGAGCCCAAACTTTGAATATAACCCGATACTGCGGAGGACATACAGAGGCGAGAGTTGGTATCAAAATTATTGCTACTAAGACAACCTTTCATTAATTTTTGGGCAATGTAGTAGTCTTCGGTTTGTAATTGTCCGGAACCATACATGCAGATTGCTTCTGGGCCTTGAGTGAAGCGAACAGCCTGAAGGCGATTTACAATCCGATCCAGGGCTTCATCCCAACTTACTTGACGGAATGGTTCGTTTAGGGAATCTCGCATCATCGGATATCTGAGGCGATTTGCGTCTAGGGATTGAGTAATAGTTGCGCCCTTAACACAAACCATACCCTGACTTGATGGATGAGTGCGATCGCCTTGTACTTTCCAGATTGGCCTTCCTTCGCTATCTCGATTGGTTGGCTTGCCAGCTTGAGCAGGAGGCGAGACTTCTAATCCACAGCCAACACCACAGTAAGGACATAATGTTTTTATCGATTCACTCATAGGGATAACACCCTTTTTTGTTATAGATGGTTTATTGTTTTTGGTTTGTTGTTTCTGGCTAAAACTCTCTAATCAAGAAGCCATAACTAACAATTAATAACTCATTTATTAATTTTGTAATCAATAACTTAAATCATTGCTTTTGAATTGTCACCATAAATTTGAGTTGATAAGGAAGAGTAAGTGTCGTTCTCATAACTGGAGGAAACGATCCCCTTTACATAAAGAATAACGTAAACTTCTTCAGTCTTGGACTGGTAAGGTTTAGGCTTGAATCAAGCCCCCGCATTCTCTCAATGGGGTTTGTGATGATCTTTAGTGATTTCAGCTACAACAATTGCACTTTGACATTAGGAAAATAGTATATTTTGCTACAGACAACCCAGTTTATATGAATTTAGTACATTTAAACAATGCGAAAACTGCATAATTAGAGTTATAGCAGCGGACAATGGACTGTTGATAGTTGATAGTTAATAGTTAATGATATTACCATAACGTTTTACAGTAAGAGAAGGAGTAAAAATTACCTGGAATCTACGCCATCTACTATAGCCTAGATTCCAGGTAGGAATAGTTGAGAATCGCCGTAGTGGGGGGAGAGGTTAATTAATCTGCGGCATCATCATGAGCATAGCGCCGGAAGAGGAAGTCTAGTGCATAGTTACGGAGTTCGTAGTATGTGGGATCTTCCATGATGCGAGCGCGATTTCTGGGACGGGAGAAGGGAATTTCCATCACTTCTCCAATTTTAGCAGCGGGGCCGTTGGTCATCATGACCAGTTTGTCAGCTAAGAAAAGGGCTTCGTCAATGTCGTGAGTAATCATTAAAACAGTTACCCGATGTTCCCGCCAGATTTTGAGTAATTCTTCTTGTAATTCTTCTTTAGTAATGGCATCTAATGCACCGAAAGGTTCGTCTAGAATCAAGATTTCGGGACGAATTGATAATGCCCTTGCGATCGCAACCCGTTGTTTCATTCCGCCGGAAATTTGTCCTGGCTTTTTATCAGCGGCTTCGCTTAAGCCTACCATGTCTAAATGTTCTCTGACAATGGCTTTTTTTTCGGCTTCGCGTTTGTTGGGATAAACAGCATCGACTGCTAGATAAACGTTTTCGTAAACACTGAGCCAAGGTAGTAATGCGTAACCTTGAAAGACCATCATCCGATCCGGTCCTGGCTCGAGGATACGTTTTCCTTGAAGTTGGACATCACCGTAGCTGGGACGAGAAAATCCAGCTACCATATTTAACAATGTGGATTTACCACAACCAGAGTGACCGATAATACAAACAAATTCACCTTCTTCGACGGTGAGATTGACACCATCTAGAACTGTGTATGGGCCATCTTTAGTGGGATAGATCTTAGAAACATCTTCAATTACTAGAAAAGGAGATCCCATTTTTCCTTCTTGTATATTTTTTCCTTTGGAGTTATTAAGTTTATCTGCTTTCAGTGTCATCATGGTTCTTTCTTGGTTATTGATTCTTGATTGTTAGTATTAGTTATTTTTGCTTACTTATTAGTTGTTAGTTTTATTCTGGTACCCTCAATAACAAATAACCAACAACTAATAAATTCAATTTAAGCGGCTGAAGTTATGACAGAATCGATGTCAATTTCTTCTACCTCAATCTTCCGTTTGATTTCCAGACTCTTCAGGTATTTAACTGGCTCATCAGGATCGAATATTTTGCCGTCAAATAGGGATAGAGGCATCCTTTCTCTTTCCATATCAGGTAAGTCTAATTCCCGTGCAGCTTGACCAAAAATGTCTGTACGCCATACTCTTTCGGAAATTGTCACCCAATTTTTGGGGAAAGGTATGATGCCCCAACGAGAAAGCTGAGTCATCATCCATAGGGCTTCGACGCGATCCGGACAGTTGGTTTTATCGACAAAAAATTGGTTATAACGCTGGATAATTTCGCCTTCATTTCGAGTACCGCGATTGTAGGGATCGATGAAACCGGGACGGAGATTTTCTGGTGCTGCACCGACATATTGATCTTGTGCGAGTAAAGCAGCAATTTCTTCGCGGTTGCGCCAGTCATCGCAGTATTCGCAGGCTTCTAATAATGCTTTGACTAAAGCTAAATGGGTTTGGGGATGCTGAATTGCCCAATCTTCCCGCACGCCGAGAACTTTTTCAATGTGACTGGGAAAAATATCTAAGTCGGTGGCGACAACTACCCCTAATTCTTCATTAATTGCGCGGGAATTCCAGGGTTCTCCGACACAGTAACCATCAATATTCCCTGCTTTTAAATTGGATACCATTTGTGGGGGAGGGATGACAGCTAAACTGACATCATTGTCGGGATCGATTCCGCCACTGGCTAACCAATAACGTAGGATCAGGTTTTGCATGGAGGATGGGTATACCATGCCTAAAGTATGAACCTTATCTGGTGTATTTTGGATCTCTTCTTTGAAGTCTACTGGGGTACGAACTCCTAAATCGTAGAGACGTTTATTTAATGTAATGGCATTCCCATTACGAGATAGGGTTAAGGCGCTAACGATGGGGACTTTGGGTTTATTTCCTGCGCCCAAAGTGAGGCTGAGAGGCATTCCTGATACCATGGCGGCTGCATCTAATCTGCCTGATACAATACCTTTTGCAATCGCTTGCCAACTGGGTTCGCGGTTTAATGTGACTTCTTCTAACCCGTGTTTCTCGAAAAATCCTTTTTCTTTGGCAACTATGAGTGGGGCACAATCTGTGAGAGGGATAAAGCCAATTTCTAAGTTGATTTTTTCTAAACCATGGCGAGCAATTGGTTGGATTTTTCCAGCTTTCCGTAGTTTGTCTTTTTTCTGCTGATTGAGGAAGTAAATGATTTCGTTGCGGTAGCTGTAGTAGCTGGGATGATTAACTACTTCTAAACGCTGGCGAGGACGAGGAATTTCTACTTCTAAAATTTGTCCGATGTGAGATTCTGGCCCATTGGTGAGCATGATAATCCGATCTGATAGTAAGAGGGCTTCATCTACATCGTGAGTTACCATGACGCAGGTAAGTTGACTCTCTTCACAGATTTTCATCAGTTGTTCTTGCAAACCACCTCTGGTTAATGCGTCTAGTGCGCCGAAGGGTTCATCTAATAGTAGTAATTTGGGCCGGATTGCTAGGGCACGCGCAATCGCAACTCGTTGTTTCATGCCCCCAGAAAGCTCAGTGGGGCGCTTCTTTGCTGCTAGTCTTAAGCCTACTAAGTCAATATGATGTTCGACTATTCCTTTTCTTTCGCCTTTGGGTTTGTTGGGATAAACTTCATCAACAGCCAGGGCAATATTTTCTTTAACTGTCAGCCATGGCAGTAGAGAATAGTTTTGAAATACTACCATGCGATCTGGCCCTGGTTTGGTAACCTGTCTTCCTTCTAAAATTACCCCACCATGGCTGGGTTGATCCAGTCCGGCAATTATATTTAATAGGGTGGATTTTCCACAACCGGAGTGTCCAATGAGGGAAATAAATTCTCCCTGTTTTATTTTTAGTTCAATATTCTTGAGGGCAATATATTCCCCTCCGTTGGCGAGGGGAAATACTCTATCGATATGGTCAACTTCTACAAATACTGACATGGTTGGTTGCTTGTAAGGGAGTGGTGATTTGCGATAGCTAATGGCTAATTAATAATTGCTAATGGTGTTCCCGTAAGTAAATTATTTATTTGGGATTATCCTGTTTATTATTACCCATTAGTAATTAGCTATTTCTTTTCTTCGGGTACAACTTTGCTAGCAATAAATTCCACCATTCTGTCAAGGAACAAACCAACAATACCCACATAAACTAAAGCCAGCATAATTTCACTGATAGCTGAACTGTTATAAGCATCCCAGATAAAGAAGCCAATTCCCACACCACCGACTAACATTTCCGCAGCTACAATAGCTAACCAAGATAAACCGATGCCAATTCGCAATCCGGTGAAGATGTAGGGAACAGCAGAAGGAAATAGCACCTTGAAGAAGTATTTTTGCTTGGATAAACGCAGGACTCGCGCTACGTTTTTATAATCTTGAGGGATTTGCTGAACCCCAACCGTCGTGTTAATAATGATTGGCCAAATTGCGGTAATGAAGATCACGAAAATAGCTGAAGGTTGACTGTCGCGGAAGGCGGCTAAGGAAATAGGTAACCAAGCTAGAGGAGGAATTGTCCGCAACACCTGAAAGATGGGGTCTACTGCATCGTACATGAATTCGTTACCACCGATCGTAATTCCCAATGCAATCCCTACAATTGTTGCTAAAGCGAAACCAATGGCTACTCTTCCTAAGCTAGCTAAGATTTGTAATCCTAATCCTTTATCTGTACCGCCATTATCAAAGAAGGGATTGATAATCAGGGGGTCCCAGGTGTCTTGAAATACTTGGACTGGACTGGGCAAGTTGGCATCTGGACTAATGCAGAGGAGTTGCCATATTGCCAGGAATATTGCGATCGCAATTGCTGGGCGGATTACTTTCTGGGAGTTTTTCTGGATGAAGGAAACCAGGGGATTTGGTTGTGCCTTTCTTTGAGTACGGGTGTCAATATTTGTTGCCATTTTCTTTTTTGTTAGTGGTGTTGCTTCTTCTTGATTATGGCTGGTTTTTGTCCTTGTTTTTTCGAGATTTTCGGGCAAATCACTGACGGATAATTATTCATCATTACGCGATTGCCCAAAACCTATTAAAAGAACAGAAAAGTATTAAAATTTAAGCCTTTTTTATTTTCAAATTCTTTAAATATTCTTCGGGTTTTTCGGGATCGAATTTCACTCCATCGAAAAATGTTTCTACGCCACGAGAATCGCTGGTTGGAATTTGTGCCTCTGGTACTTTCAGGGCTTTTGCTGCTTCTTTCCACAAATCGGAACGGTTGACTTTATTCACCAATTCTTTGACTTTTGTATCGGCGGGAATATAACCCCAACGAATATTTTCGGTGAGGAACCAGATATCGTGACTCTTGTAGGGATAGGAAGCGTTATCTGACCAGAATTTCATTAAGAGAGGGCTATTTTCGACTATCTTGCCATTGCCGTAGTCAATCTTGCCTTGGGAACGTCCGATAATGTCTGCTTCTGGCACTTTTAACCATTTACGATCGGAAAGAATTTTGACCATTTCCGCTTTATTTTCTGGCTTATCGCACCACTGTTGTGCTTCGAGAACAGCCATTAAGATTGCTTTAGTTGCTTTGGGATTTTTGTCTACCCAATCGGCACGCATTGAAAGAGCTTTTTCTGGATGATCTTTCCAAAGTTCTCCTGTTACTAACGCAGTGTAACCTAACTTTTGATTTACTAACTGGGCATTCCAAGGTTCCCCAACACAGAATGCTTCCATCCCCTTACTTTTAATATTTGCCACCATTTGGGGAGGAGGTACGGGGATAACTGAAACATCTTTATTGGGATCGATACCACCTGCGGCTAACCAGTAGCGCATCCATAAATCGTGAGTGCCACCAGGAAATGTGATTGCTACTTTTAATTCTTTGCCAGCAGATTTTGCTTTGGAGAAGGCATCTTTTAGCAACTTGCTATCAGTACCAACTTTCAGATCTTTATAGGTATCGGCAATAGAAATAGCCTGCCCGTTGGTATTCAACCTTGCCAAGATATACATTGGTACTGGTTGTTTGTTTTTGGTTTGACCTAAAGACATCAGGTAAGGCATAGGGCTTAAAATATGCGCCCCATCAATACCATTTCCTGCGGATCCTAATTCCAGATTATCGCGAGTTACTGGCCAAGAAGCTTGTTTCTCTACTGTGACATCTTTCATCCCATACTTGGCGAATAGTCCCCTTTCCTGAGCAACAATTAAAGGGGCAGAATCAGTAAGGGCAATAAATCCTAGTTTGGCGGCTGTGACTTCTGGTGTTTCAATAGGTCCGCTGGGCGATTCTGAAGTGCTATTATTCGAGGCAGTTTTATCAGTAGAATTACTGTTGCCAGAGGTGCAGGCATTGAGCCATATTGAAGCTGCGGTGCTTGCACCTGCTGTGATGATGAATTTCCGTCTGGTGAATCTCGTCATTTTGCTTCCCTATTTACTCGTTACTTCTTGGTTTCAATATTTGGAGATTCTGCTTCATAAAGCAGGATCGACTTGTTAGTGAGGTTCTCTACAACTTTCTGAATACAGACGCACCTTCAACTTCATATTGGAGCGGAAAAAACCAGTTGGATTTCTGCTCTTCTCAGTTATCAGGATTACATTTTCGAGTTCAGCAATTGGTAGCTGTTGTTACCAAACATTAAGATTTTATGAAGATAACGCATCGCTATGATTCTATTTTGACATCAGATAAAGGCTATACCTCTTGCGTAGAGCGGTTTCGGGCTAAAGACTGAAGGCTGAAAACTGAAGGCTGAAGGCTGTAGCTTAAAGCTAGAAACAGCAAGCGGTTACGAATCTAAGTTGATAGTAGAGATAGGAAATGGGGAATGGGGAAAGATTTGAGCTAATTTATTCTTTTTGACAATATCCAATGGGAGCTGCTCTCGCAGGTTAACACTTTTCATCTTGGATCCTTCCTACCTGACTCCAGCATATTTGCCGAATTCTTCTTCTCTCAATATCTTACCCATCTTCTGATACTCTCGTCGGAGGGCGCGGATGAGGTGAATCATCTGAAGCTGTCTGCCGTCGGCGGCGGCAAGGTATGCTGCAGCTAGGGCGATGTTGCGAATATTTGCCCCGGTAATTTCAAAGTGACGCGCGAGGAAATCCAAGTCTAAATCTGAGCTACAAGGAATACTATCGGGCAAAATTTGCTGCCAAATCTGACGGCGCTGCTTTTGATTGGGAAAGGGAAATTCGATAATAACAGCCAAGCGCCGCTCAAAGGCATCGTCGATATTGTTGCGAAAATTAGTAGTGAGAATGGCGATGCCATCATATTCTTCCATTTTCTGAAGGAGGTAGCCAGTCTCAATATTAGCATAGCGATCGTGGGCATCTTTAACTTCGGAACGTTTGCCAAATAAGGCATCGGCTTCATCAAATAAGAGAATGGCGTTGGCGTTAGTAGCAGCGGTAAAGATACGGTTGAGATTTTTTTCAGTTTCGCCGATATATTTACTAACAATTTGGGATAAATCAATTTTGTATAAGTCGAGCTGTAATTCATTGGCGATGACTTCAGCAGCCATAGTTTTTCCCGTGCCAGGTTGTCCAGAAAATAACACGTTTATTCCTTTACCGAGAGATAGTTTATCATCAAAACCCCATTCTTCTTGGACGAGATGGCGGTATTTTGCGCGATCGCAAATTTCTCGAAGTTGGGTTTTGGCATCGGGTGATAATATAATATCGTCCCAGCTATATGTCGGCTCGATTTTCTGGGTAAGGGAGGCTAAATGGTGTCCGGATTGGGCACGGGCAGCAGCAAATAGGGCATCTATGGTAGTTTT
>DOIX01000329.1:13570-33101 GCA_003511885.1 Cyanobacteria bacterium UBA11153 | reverse complement strand
TCCTGAGCCAATAGCCCCTAGCCCCTAGTCCCTCGCTATAACAGACACTTGACATACTCCCCTTGTTGAAACGAAGGGGATTCAAATTTGACCTCCTAGCGAAACCCATCTGGATTTAACCGATAATGGGAGGGGGTAAGCTGGGAGTTGTCGAGCTGAGTGCCTGTACCGCCATCAGCAGGATCTAAGAATGGTCTAAGATTGATACCATCGGGATGGTGATTCTGGTTTTTGTTGATACCCAGAGCAGATAAACCTTCATTGAAAACACGATCTAATAAATTAGAACCGCTACCCCCATCAACAAATGTGGGGATCGGATCCGTAGACTCACCGCTATCGGCAACAATCAAGTTATCAAAAACGCGATCGCGCAATTCTATGGGATCTTCTCCATCCGGTACAGTCAGAACAATCCGACAGTTTGGAACTTCTTCGGTGGTGACGCAGATAATATCATAACCATTTTCCACTGCTGTTCGCATTTCCACTAAACCATCTGGTCTGTAGAATTCCAAACGTCTACTAATCTCATTACAGCGCCTTTCTGGAGTCCAGCCACCACCCATCTCGCTAGGTGTTGCCCAAGGGTATGCTTGACCAGGTTGACTTTCTGGACTGTACATCACTGTGTAATCTCCATTGATGAACTGACAGGTAAATCGAGGTTCATCGGCTGAATTATCCAGATCTTCCTGTTTTTGAGCTAAGGTAATCTTCGCTGGATCTTGGTCTTGAGCTATCGTAGATGATGTCCCATTCTTTAGAGCCAAGGCGGAATGACTGGAAAGAAAAATGGCGATACTCGCTGACACGGTTTTCAAGAATTGCCTCATTTTGTCCTCTGGGATAGGGAGTGGGAAGTCGGGAGGAGGGGAGAAGGGGAGCAGAGAGACACTTAAAACTATTTCCCCATTTGGAATTGGTGACTTTTACTGGGTGGCTTGCTACTCCTCGATAACAAGACGATGGATTTGAGAGGAAGGTTTCGCCAAAGCCGGAGATGAGCAGCCAGAGGGAGATAAATATCGTTTGCTTATAAATTTGAAAAATTTGATTATATTGGCAAATTGCAACAAATCTTTATAATTGGGTTAAGAAGCCTTATACTGGCAGAAGACACGCTAACAAGGAGCAAAGACTAACGATGTCGGAGGCCAGTAAGCCGCTGACAGTACCCAGAGAATTTCTGGGTCCTCCCGAAGACTTCAATCTGACGCTACTCATGTTCATAGTAGCGATCGCCTTAGTCGTCTTCTCGATTTGTGGCTACTGGTTGTGGAATTGGCCCAATCTGTGCTGCTTTTTCATTAACGTCCTCGCCTTGCACATGGCGGGTACAGTAATTCATGATGCTTGTCACAATGTAGCCCATAAAAATCGAGTGGCTAACGCTCTGATGGGGCACGGGAGTGCGCTGATGTTAGGCTTTGCCTTCCCAGTGTTCACGCGGGTACACATGCAGCATCATGCTAATGTTAATGACCCAGAAAATGACCCAGATCATTTTGTTTCAACGGGTGGACCTCTCTGGTTGATTGCAGCGCGTTTTTTCTATCACGAGATATTCTTCTTTAAGCGGAGACTGTGGCGCAAATTTGAGTTATTGGAATGGTTTTTGAGCCGAGCTTTTGTGGGAATTGTCATTTATTTGGCTTCTCAGTACGGCTTTTTAACCTACATCATGAACTTTTGGTTTGTTCCAGCATTGGTTGTAGGTTTGGCTTTGGGACTATTTTTTGATTATTTACCCCATCGCCCATTTGAGGAACGCGATCGCTGGAAAAATGCTAGAGTTTATCCCAGTCCGATTCTCAATATCCTAATTATGGGTCAGAATTACCATCTGATTCATCATCTTTGGCCTTCTATACCTTGGTACAAATATCAGGCAGCTTATTATGCCACTAAGCCCCTTTTAGATGAAAAAGGTAGTCCTCAATCTTTGGGACTTTGGCAAGGGAAAGATTTTCTCGGTTTTGTGTACGATATCTTTTTGGGGATTCGTTTTCACGGTAAGCACGCTGATAGTTAATGGTTATTTGTTATGTGTTTTTTGTTGTTTGTGAGGAAGATAACAAGCAATAAACAACAACTAATAACAATTAGAGTTTATCGAGTTTGTAGGGTGGGCAATGCTCACCCTAATTTTTTGTGCGTGATAAGATGTCAATAACCTGAGTTCGGTGTATGCGCTTCGCGCAGGCTACGCCAACGGTGTTTTCCCTTGACTTTTTTCATGATAATTCCCCCACATTCCGCTCGTAATATCGATTGCTGGAATATTATTATCATCCAGAAAACCAATCAGAAAACCTTTTGCTTCCTCAATTGCTCTTTTTCTAGCAAAAGATGCGCCCTGTTTGGGTTCAAATTAATATTTGAGCGGATCAAAATTATGCCAGTCAGACTGATAAGCTGTTACGCACTTAATTTGTCTGTTTTGGTTGAGGGAAAGCAGGGGAGAAGGGAGCAGGGGAAAGGGTTTGACGACTTGTTTTCTAACTGAATCATATCCAATTTAGATGCGTAGCAGTTTACTCCTCAATAATTTTGGCTTTACCATCTATACTGTTATTATCAATAATAACAATTTCCCAGGAAATATCATCTACAGCTATCTGAGTTTTGAGTTTATCTAAAACTTCAGGCAGGCGTTTTTCACCATTATAGGTACGAATAGCAACGGTGAAATCTACCATTATTCAATACGTGACTTGAGAGAATTGTCAAGTACAGCTAAAATACCGCCATCATTTGAGTAATGGAAGTGCCAGAAAAAGTCTCGATTTTAAGATTATTCCCGAAATAAATACCGTTGTATCGCGAAGATTAAATTAAACTGTTGGTAGAAAATTAACCCAGATTTGTTTGATGAACATTCTTTTCTGAATGAACAGTTACCTGAATCCTGATGCTATATACATAATATAAAATCATCATTAGACAAGAACCAATAAGTTGTAATCATAATTAATGGGAGTTAAAGATTGATGGATAAGCTCAAACAGCGCTTGGAAGGACACCTGAAGGAAATAGTTTGCGATCGCGATCCTTATCTTAATACAGCAGGATATTTCTTCGTACAGCAATATATCCGCGAGCAATTAGCAGAATACGGAGAAGTGGAAATCCATGAGTTTCAGGTGCGGGGCAAAACTCATCAAAATTTGATTTTAAATTTACCTGGAAACCCCTTCCCCAAACCCTCCCCTGGAAGGAGAGGGGAGTCTAACTCCCCCTTCCCTCGCAGGGAAGGGGGCTGGGGGGTTAGGTTTGCCCCTATTTTAATTGGCGCGCACTACGACGCTGTACCCGGAAGCCCTGGTGCAGATGACAATGGTACAGGTGTTGCCGTATTGTTAGAATTAGCTAGAGAATTTGATACTAAACCATTAAATTATCCTGTGAGAATAGTGGCTTTCGACATGGAAGAATACGGGCTATTGGGCAGTGAAGAATATGCAGCGTATTTAAAGCAAAAAGGAGAATCTCTCCGCTTGATGCTGTCTTTGGAAATGCTAGGATACTGCGATTCATCTCCTCATTCTCAAGCCTACCCACCTGGATTAAAATACTTTTATCCTAATTGCGGTAATTTTATTGCGTTTGTGGGTAATTTATCAACTATTCCAGATTTAATTAGCCTGAGTGGTAATATGCGAAAAACGGGGACTCCCAGTCAATTGTTACCCGTACTGAATCGAGGATTAATAGCGCCACAAACTCGATTAAGCGATCGTTCACCCTTCTGGGATCGAGGTTATCGGGCGATGATGGTAACTGATACTGCCTTTTTGCGCAATCCTCACTATCATCAAAATAGCGATCGCATTGAGACTCTGGATTTAGATTTTCTCACTGGTGTGTGTAGAGGTTTGATTCAGGGGCTGCGCCGATTGCGGTGAGGATAGCTGATGGGGCACTTGCATAAGTCCAAAGTTTTCAGAGATACGTATTAATGTCAGAAATTCTACCAAGCACAATTTTTCAAATGCCAAAATTTACTTCCCTCCATCGGTTTCTATCTTGTTTCACCTCCGGGATCCTAATTGGGCTGCAATTGCCCAGTTTAGCGCTGCATCTTTCCCCGATTAAATCCGAATCAGAAGTCATTGCTCAGAATAATCTCAATCATCCTAATTTTTTAGTTATGGGTGGCGGCTCTTCTCCTTGTAATAATGAGATTGCCTTAGAAAAGAATATCCTCTATTTTCAGCGTGTTTTACAGCATTTTGGCTATAATCCAGAAGATGCAGGCATTTTCTTTGCCAATGGTAATAATGGGCAAACTACAGTAAGATATCTTGACGAGCAAAAATTAGAACAGTATAAAGTACCAACCATTCCCAGCTTGGATGGTTCCGCAACCCGGAGGAATTTTCAAAGTTGGCTGGAGCAAAGTCAGAATACGAATAAATCGATCTTTTTTTATTTAACAGGACATGGGGGTTATAATGAGAAAGATCCCCATAACAATTCTTTTGATTTATGGCATCGACAAAGGCTAACCGTGAAAGAATTAGCCACTATGTTGGATCGATTGCCTCCCCAAACCTCCTTTGTAGCGATGATGGCTCAATGTTATTCAGGCTCTTTTGCTAACTTAATTTACCAAGGAGGCGATCCCAAAAATCCCATTGCTCTCCAAACTCGTTGTGGTTTCTTTGCGACAATTAAAGAGCTTCCTTCTGTTGGTTGCACGCCAGAAGTTAATGAGGCAGACTATCGCGATTATAGTTCCAGTTTCTTTGCCGGATTGAGTGGCATCAGTCGCACAGGTGAAAAAGTTACTTCTGCTGATTATAACCAAGATGGAAAGGTTTCTTATGCGGAAGCTCATGCCTTTGCCAAAATAGATGATAAGACTATAGATAGACCAATATCTACTTCTGAAGTTTGGTTGAGAAGCAAAGCCTCTGAAGCAGATATAGATGTAATTTTTACCTTACCTTTTAACCAACTTCTGGGGATGGCTACTCCAGAAAGGCGTTATGTTGTCAATTCTTTGATTAAAATATTGAATTTGGATCCAGGTAAATCTTTTGGAAATAATCGGATTAATTTGAGTCAAGATGGTGAAATCAAACAGTTGCAGCAGACTTATCTCATTCGCCTATCCATGGAGCTCATTTATATTGGGATGGAGCAGAAAATTCGCAATTCTCAGAATCGGGAAAATATCGCGATTCTGGATCGTTTAATTAACTGTGAGGGAGGTTATTGGGATCGCAATCATAAATAAGGCGACTAAACTCAAATCTGATTCTACCCATGGGGGTAGAGTTAGGATTATGGTAGGGAACCTATTTGGGACAAACCAGATTATGGTTGCGCTGGTGGAATTTTCAGGGCAATCTTTTAGAGGGGTTGGGGGAAGGCTAAAAGTTAACATAATTTAACAAATAAAAGTTCTTAATATAAATTAATAAACGCAAAAATGGCTGAAACCCTATTAAAATCGTAGATTTTTATTAAGATTAATTCTCAACACTTGACGAGATTGCGTCGTTTCAGCTATTATTTGCGGATAATCCAAAGGAGAACTACTGACATTTCTTGAATTTTTACCCTATTTCGCTCCATTGCACTATTTTCTAATCTATCCGATTACGCGCAAGAGATTCAGGTGCAAAAATTGTTAAGGACATTTTAGATCTTGTTCAATAATTATAGGCTGGTGCGTTAGCTTGCTGCATAACGCACCCTAGGGAATGATTACGGTAAATTATCTGGTAAAATCGCTCCTGTGGTATCCGCACTCTCCAAATTAGTCTCCCTAAGATCTACACCAAATAAATTAGCATTTTGGAGGTAAGCACCTCGCAAATCAGCATCAGTTAAATTAGCGTGAGCAAGATTAGTACTCTCTAAATAAGAACTCCTCAAATCAGCACCATAAAGATCCGCCTCTCGGAGATTAGCCTCGTTGAGATTAGCGTTATTTAGATTAGCATTTTGTAACCGAGCATTTTGTAAATCCGTTCCCCGTAAATCAGCACCTCTTAAATCCGCATCCGTTAAATCGACAAAGCGCAAATCCAGTCCTCGTAAGTCAGTACCCCGCAAATCGCATTTAGGACAGTGCCCGTGCGGTGCCAAAGGCGGGCGAAGCCATCGCAAATATCCCACATAATCTCCAGAATTAATCTCTCTAACAGTATTGCTTGCCCTTTGCGCTATTAAAAAACTTACCGTTACCATCCCCACCAATACCAGTTTAGTGAGCATGAACTGACTAGTAGCTGATTTCCAGTCAATCGATTTGCCAAAATTAAAACCATTCCCTACTATCTCTATAGATAGTAGTGCTTTTAGGGCAGTGGCTGCATTTGGGTAGCGATATTTCAGGTTGGGTGCTACCATTTTTTCCAACCAACTAATAAACTGGGGATTTAAACCAGATATTAAGGGTTTAAAATGGAGGCGATAGGATTCATCCATCAAATTACCAATATCTGTAGATTTAGTATTTGTCAGGAGACAAATTAGCGTTGCACCTAAACTATATAAATCGGAAGCTTCTGTCAATTTACGATTAAAGATTTGTTCCGGTGGCATAAATCCTAGCGTACCTTTAACTACGGTGCTAGCTGCCATTTCACTATCGAGGCTGCGGGCTAAACCGAAATCGACTAAATATATTTTAATTTGGGGGGAATGTTCGACGAGAATGTTTTCAGGTTTAATATCGCGATGGATGATGGGGGGGATTTGTTGTTGGAGGTAAACCAGAACTTCTAAAACTGCGATCGCAATTTCTTTGATTTCTTGCGGGGTAAAGGGTTGGGGTATGGCGAGGGAAGGTGCTGGTTTATATTCTTGAATTAGGCAAAAACCATCGGGTGTTTCGATAGCATCGAGGTATTTGGGAATGTTGGGGGAATTGAGGTTTTGGAGGAGGGAAATTTCCCGTTGGTGTGCGTCGAAATCTGACCAGGTTGTTCCGGTTTTGGCGAATTGAAATTGTTTGATGACTACGGGGTTTTGGTTTTGGGTTTGGGTGGCTAGGTAGGTGACTCGTCCACCGCTTTTGTTGTGTCCGAGTTGTTGTTCTATTTTATAGTTGGGGATGGGGTTCATGGGGGTTATTGGTTTGGTTTTTTTAACGCAAAGGTTCGCAAAGGTTAGCGCAAAGGTTCGCAAAGGGTTTATAAGGGTTTTTGGTTGGGTGTTGGGTTTTTTTGAGATTTTTTTTGGTTGGGGGAAGTAAGCTAATTTACTGCTAACAATCAACAACTAATAACAAATAACTAATAATTATTGGGTTATTCCTTCGTTTTCGATGGCGCTGTAACTGTCGCTGGGAAGTAGTCCTAGCCAAGGATCTGTGCTGGGGGTGAGGAAGAGTTGGGTGTAGACTAGTTCGTTGAAGTTATTGATGTTTTGGTTGGGAAGTTCGAGCAGCCATGTGTAGATTTGGGGTTGGAGGAGGTATTGGTTTTTTACGGTATCTAGGGCGATGAGGGATTGGAATTTGTTGATGATGGAGACGAGGGGATCTTGGGGGGAACCGGGTGTGATGTTTTTTCCGGTTATATTATAGGCTTGGGGGTTTTTGTTACGCATCAGATTTTGACTATTGTTGTCAATTTTTGCGTCTTGGTTATGGAGTTGGGCGAGTTTGGTCCAGGCTGTTTCGTTGGTGGCGTTTGTGAGTGTTGTTTGATTACCTGTGATGGCTGTGAGGAGGGGATTTTCTACATACATTTTTGATATGGCGCGTTGGCTTGCTTCGGCTGCGGTGGGAATATTGCTGGGAATTTCTAGTAATTGGTTGGGGGGTGTTATCCCTAATGTGGATAAGTCTTGTTTCCAGTTGGCTTGAATTGTGGCGAGGCGATCGCGATAATATTGACGGAGGTAGTTGTCTCTTTCTCCGGCGGGGAGTTTGTTTGTTTCTTTGGTTGCGGTTTCAGCTTGTGCTAATTCCCGTAAAAAGGCTTGCGGTCCGTATAATCCAGGTAAAGCATCAATAATCCGACCGTCTCCATCTAATATATAGTGAATGCTGTTACCAGTAATCGTTCTCTCTAGCTGACGACCATCACCAAAATCTATGGTAACTTTAGGGACAGGACGGACGGATTCCCAGTGTAAAATAAATTTATCCCGCAATACCTGCGATACTTCAGTATTCGGATAGAGTACCACCCGGAAAAAGCGACTATTAGCACAACTCAAATCTCGATCTAAATTCCCCAATAACCGTAAAGAGAGAATCGGTTTCCCACTCGCCTTCGCCGCCGCCTTCGCCTCCTCTAAATCCGTATACCAAAATAATTGAGAAGCATAACAATCCCGCTGCTGACAAATCCGATCCAAAACCAGCCGAATTTTCGGATTATCCAACTCCTTCCCATACACAGCCAAAAACTCTGCCAATCCCTTTTCCCCTTCATGTCGTAAACTAGCGATCGCACTTTCCGATTCTTCCGGCTTTTCCGACACCACCTGTCGCACCATCGCATCCACAGAAGTATCCGCCCAACCCAAACCAGAAAACCCAAAACCAACACTCCCAACTACCACCATCGAAACCAAAACTTTCCACAACATAAAAACCTCCAAAAATCCTTAACTAAACTAAAAACTCCCCACCAACCCTCTGCGTAGCTCTGTGAAACCTCTGCGCACCTCTGTGTTAAAAATAAACACCAAAACACCCCACCAATTAACCCGTAAAAAAAACCTACCTCTTCCCCAAAGACTCAGCCCCCTTCACCAATCTAACAAACTCCGCCCGATACCCATCTAAATCCTCACCCTGAGACTCACTAGCCAACCGCAAAACTTCACCAAAATTAGCATTGCCCTTATATTGCGATTCCCTCAAAACCATCCCAAACTCTGCCACTGCTGCTGCAAACTTAAAGTTATCAGAGGCTTGGGCTAATTTCACCCCAGTATCAACTACTGGCTGAGTAATTAATTGAGAGGTTGTCCCGTTGGGTGCTTTATACCGTAACTTCACCTGCATCAACTCGTTACTTTGATATGCTGTTTGGTCTACTGTACTCTTTTGATATTTTAGCGCATCGGTATCGGATAGTTTAACGTCACTTTGTACTCCTACAGGAATAATTTCATACAATGCGGTGACAGAATGTCCAGATCCTAATTCTCCGGCATCTTTTTTGTCGTCGTTGAAGTCTGGGTTTGCCAGTTTCCGATTTTCATAACCAATTAGTCTATAAGCTTGGACTTTGGTGGGGTTAAATTCTACTTGAATTTTTACATCTTTGGCAATGGTAAGGAGTGTTCCTCCCATTTCTTTAACTAGGACTTTTTTTGCTTCGAGTTGGTTATCGATATAAGCATAGTTTCCATTGCCTTTATCTGCTAGTTTTTCCATTTTTGAGTCTTGTAAGTTTCCTTCTCCAACTCCTAAGACGGTAAGGAAAACTCCCCCCTCTCGTTTTTCTTCAATCAGTCTTACTAATTCACTGTCGCTAGATACTCCAACATTAAAGTCGCCATCGGTAGAAAGAATGACACGATTATTGCCAGATTTAATAAAATTATCTTGGGCAAGTTTATATGCAAGTTTAATTCCTTCTCCTCCGGCTGTTGAACCTCCCGTTTGGAGTTTATCAATGGCTGCTAATATGGTACTTTTTTGATTCCCTGGTGTTGGGGGTAAGACGACTCCGGCTGAACCTGCGTAGACGACTAGGCTTACTTTGTCTATGTCTCGCAATTCGTTAACTAGTAATCGAAATGCTGATTTCAGTAATGGTAATTTATTTGTATCTTCCATAGAGCCAGATACGTCTATCAGGAAGACTAGGTTACTGGGAGGTAATTTTTCGTTAGAGATGGATTTTCCTTGTAAGCCAATCTGGACTAGTTGGTGTTTGGGATTCCATGGGGCTTCGGATACTTCTGTGTTAATGGAAAATGGTTTATCTCCTGTGGGTTGGGGGTATTGATAGGGAAAATAGTTAATTAGTTCTTCAATTCTTACTGCGTCTTTGGGTGGATATTGATATTGATTGATAAAGCGTCTAATATTACTGTACGATCCTTTATCTACGTCTATGGAAAAGGTGGATAGGGGATTGTTTTTGGCAATGAGAAAGGGATTTTCTTCAATACTATCGTAAGTTTCTCCTCTGGATTCTTCGGGGATAGCATTTTCTTTAACTGTAGGATTTGAACTGGGTACTGATTTATTGAGTGTGGCTACTTTAGCAGGTGCAGATTTTGGGGCAGGTACAGCTTCCGACGCAGGTTGATTTTCAGATTTTTGCAGTTGTACTGTGTCTGGTGAGGAACCTCCTTGACTGCTAGAGTCACAAGCAACTGTAAGCTGTCCCAAGATTGTCGCTAATCCGAAAATCGCGATTTGCTTCCCGCAGCGCTTTGCGATCGCTCTTCGGGCACTGGATGCCATCCCTTGTTGTCGAGAATTCATGCTATCTCTCCTCCAGTCATAGTGACTGTCATTTAGAGCCAAAACCATAGTGAAAGGTTTCTCTCTGTAATACTTAGTTATAATTGCTCTCCCTCCTGTGAGAGGGCGTGGTTTCCAAAATGGTAACGTTTAGAGTGCGAGCAGCTTCGCTCGTGCAATCAGGCAATCGCGCCCCTTTGTTAGTGAGGCTTCAGCTCCTACCCAGATTTTTTCCCTAGCTCCTAGCCCCTTACCCTGATTTGATAAGCTGCTGTCTGATGAAACTCTCCATCTCATTTTTGCTTAATTACCAGCAAAGTAATATCGTCGTAAATTTTTTGGTAGCCAATATAATCTTGCAAATCTGTGATGGCAGCTTGGCGAATTTCCGGTGCTGATTTTTGCCAATTTTTACTCACGATATCGCAAAGTCTTTCTACGCCATATTGCACTCCTGCCATATTTTCTGCTTCCGTAATTCCATCAGTATATAATACCACTCCCTCTCCTGAATTTAAGTTGACCTCAGCTTGGGATACGAAATCCGTAATATCTGCTTCTAACCCAATGGGGAAGCCTAAATCTATCGTATCAATTCGTTCAATTTTGCCACCCTCTCGGACAATAATCATCTCTTCATGTTGTCCGCTTAACCGGAGGTGACCATTTTGATAATCTACCAAAGAAAGAGTAAGGTTTTTATCAGAATTCATTCGCTGAATATTATTATAAATAGTCCGATTTATCGTATTGAGGAATTTGCGATAATCAGTTTCGTTATTTTCCAATAATGTACGGACTGCTGTTTGCACCATCAGCATCACTACCCCGCTTTCTAAGCCATGTCCCGTTACATCACCGATACCAATTTTAATAATACCATTCCTTTGTAATACATCATAATAATCCCCGCCTACTTCAGTAGCGGCTTCCATAAATCCAGCAATATCTAACCCAGTAATTCCTGCCAGTTCATTATCTTTTGGTAAAATCATTTGTTGAAGCTGACGGGTAATATCTAACTCAGCACTCATCCGATTATTTTCTGTTTTGAGACGCTGATTGAGCCTGGTTACTTCCTGATGAGATTCAACTAGAGCGACGGCAATATTATTGAAAGATTTAACTACTTCGGCTAATTCATCATGGCTATCTAGGGTAATGGTATCGGTTAATATTCCTGCAACCATTTTCTGAGATGCCGCACTCAGACTAGAAACTGTCTTCATCACACCCAGATAAAATCCAATCGAGAGATAGGTGACAATTCCTAAAATAATCGAGATCAAAATAGAGATTAATATCTGTCTTCTTAAAAATCCCTCAATCCGCCTTTTCAAGAGGAAGTCTAATTCATCAATAGTTTGATTCCAAAAGATCTCGCTTTGCTTCATATTTCGTTGTGCATCGACAAAGTAAGTATCAGGTTGGGCGACTTCTTTGGAACTTATCAGGGTACTAACTCGATCGCTTAATTTTTTGATATCCTGGGTGAATCGTTGGAGTGCTTGTTTCAGTTTGGGGCGGAGATTACCTGCGGGATTATTCGTAAATGCTACATTGAGATTGCGATTGAGTTCATCGTTATAATCTCTCAACATTCCTAAGAGCATAATCAGTTGTGCCCTTTCTAAAAATGTGGCTTGTTCCCTCCTGCTGACAGTTTGGGAGATGGATTGAATTTCTGCCAATATCCTTTGTATTTCTGGCAGCTTCAGGAGAGTTGCATCCATTAAGTAGTAGGTATCTAAGTCTGGATCTAAAATTAAGTTGGATTGATTACCCACTTGGTTTGTTAACTCATCTATTTGAGTTATCATTAAATTGTAATAGGCTGTTTTATTATTGCTATATCGATTAATTTGGATGGTTTTCCAGGTTGACTGGAGTCTATTAAACCCATCTGTCGTTGCCAATTTCTTTCCAACTTTGCGATCGATAATTTTCAATGTTTCCACAACATTGTCAATTTGATTTTCAATGGTGATGATTTGATTGGGATTGGATTTTTGAGCTTGCCAAGTTTTCAGTTGGGGAAGGGCTACCCAAAGTTGATTGAGGGAACGAAGATAGATAGTACCAAATAGTTCTTTTTTCGCAAAATTAATCCGACTCTGAATTTCCGACAGAAGTAGGTAGCTGACTAGGCTTAATGGTAATATGAAAAGGCAGCTAATCAGGGCAAATTTTTGGGGATATTTGAGACGATTCATTAATGAGATCGCAGGTTGAAAAGGTTTCATCTGAAACAGCGGATGCTGAGGTAGATAGTGGCACGGTAGATGTTAGGATGGGGAGTTAGGGCAGATTTATTAACCATTAACCATTAACCATTAACCATTAGTGAATTTTTCAGCCATTCATACCAATTTGCTAAACCAACACCCGTTGTTGCGGAAACCTGGAAAATCCGCAGCCGAGGATTGACTTTTCGGGCATAGTCTAGACAAGTTGCTACATCAAATTCTACATAAGGCAGTAAATCGATTTTATTTAAAATCATGATATCGCTAGCCCGGAATATATGGGGGTATTTGATTGGTTTATCTTCCCCCTCTGTCACGGAAAGAATTACTACTTTCGCACTTTCTCCTAAATCAAATAAAGCTGGACAAACTAAATTACCGACATTTTCGATAATGACAAGGGAATTGAGAGGAGGATTGAGTTGTTGCAAACCCCTCTGTACCATAGCAGCTTCTAAATGACAGCCTGTTCCCGTATTAATCTGTACTACCTGACACCCTGTTTCCTGAATTTTTTTAGCATCATTGGCTGTGGCTTGATCCCCCTCAATGATATAAATAGGTAACTCGTTTTTGAGATCTTGGATAGTACGAGTTAAGAGAGTGGTTTTTCCTGCACCCGGAGAACTAACTAAATTCAATCCGAGGATATTCCGTCCTTTAAACCAACCCCGATTTTCGGCGGCAATTAAATTGTTTTTGCCGAGAATATCTTGTTCCAGAGAAATGGTTGTACCGTGAATTTTAGCATGAATTTCCGGTATTTCTTGACTATGTTCGGGATGAGTGTCATGACTGTGGCTATGGGTAATAACAGTGCCATCTGGTAAAGTATGAGTATGATAATGTGGTTTCTTGTCAGTATCAATAGCTACTGTTGCACCTGTTTCGGGATTGGTGATGGTAGCTTTGGTATTATCTCCACAGCCGCAAGTTACGCACATAATTCCACCTCAATTTCTTTGATTTTTAATTCTTCACCAGCAATTATATCCAATTCGACACTGCCGCATTGACAGATACTATATGTTTCCTCAATGACAACCTCTGCACCGCATTGATGACAACGTGCTAAACCGGGAATTTCGATAATTTCTAAAGTAGCCCCTTCTAAAACTGTACCTCGACTACAAACATCGAAACAAAAGTTAACGGCATCTGGCATAATTGCTGCGAGTTTACCGATTTCCAAAGAGACGCGCTGGACTTTTGCGCCTTTGGCATTTGCAGCGACAATATCAACAATAGTTTGTGTAATTCCCACTTCGTGCATAACAGTTGACAGTTGACAATTATTTGATGGAAATCAAATCCCATATCAAGCAAGGCTTCAAGGCTCTCTTCTAAAATTAACAAATTCTCGGTAATTGATCTCCAACCAACATATCCACAATTCGTTCCGTACCAAAAGCAGTTTGGAGGAGTACCACTCCTGGTGGTGATGCCATAACTTCGCCGATAATAGCAGAATTTGCTCCGGCTGGGTGGGATTTCATCGCAGATAGCACAGCTTCAGAATGGGATTTCGGCACAACCACCACCAACTTCCCTTCATTGGCTAAATATAAGGGATCCAAGCCTAAAATTTCACAAACTCCTTTGACTTCTTCGGCAATTGGTATTGATTCTTCATCTAAGCGCATTCCGACATTGGAAGTTAAGGCAAATTCATTTAAAACGGTAGCTAACCCACCGCGAGTTGCATCTCGCATGGCATGAACTTCTGGACAGATATTGAGGATAGTATCTACTAAGCTATGTAAGGGTTGACAGTCGCTTTTGATTTCTGTTTCTAAGGCTAATTCGCCACGGGCAATTAAAATGGCTGTCCCGTGATTCCCGATTTCACCGTTAATAATTATGATATCTCCGGGTTGAATGTTATGAGCGGAGATTGAAATTCCTTGAGGAATTACGCCAATGCCTGCTGTATTAATAAATAGCTTGTCGGCACAACCACGATTTACGACTTTGGTATCGCCAGTAATAATCTCTATGCCAGCGGATTCAGCGGCAGTTTTCATACTCTGAATTACCTGACGTAAGATATCGACTTCTAATCCTTCTTCGATAATTAAACTGCAAGTCAGGTATAAGGGTTTAGCACCACTAACTGCTAAATCGTTTATCGTACCGTTGACTGCTAGTGCGCCAATATCACTGCCGGGAAAAAATAAAGGATCTACGACATAAGAATCGGTAGTAAATGCTAATCTGTCTCCTCGTGCAGTTAGAGTAGCCAGAGGGAAACTTGCTTGATCTTCGAGTTGGGAGAGAATGGGGTTATCGAAATTGGTAACAAAAATATCATCAATTAAGTCCCGCATCGCTTTCCCGCCGCTACCATGGGCAAGGGTAATGATTTTATCCCGTATCTTGCCTGGGCGGCGGCGGATTTTTTCGATATTTTGGAGGAGGGGATTGAGGTTATTTGTCATAGGTAATGGGAAGTGGTAATTTCATTTTCATATTTAATTGCGGGATTTTTCTCGATCTTATATGGCTTACTTTTTTTATTTTGCCATAAGATAAAGTTTTTGGTCAGATTCCATCAAATAATTAGAAGGAGGTGGCGGTACATAAGGAGACAGATTAGGCTTATTCGTAAAAATACTCAACATCGGGACTGCTAACCCATCATTCTGATTGAGTGGATCGAGACCTAATACGACCTCAATGGTACGGAGTAAACTAAGCTGATCGTAGCGATCGCTAATTACAGTATCCCGTTTTACATAAGGACTCGCTACTAATGCAAGTGTCCGGGTTGCATCCACATGATCCGGTCCATTTTGTGCGTCATCTTCCACAACGAGAATTAAACTATCCTGCCAGATTGAACTGTGAGAAATAGTTTCGACAATTTTACCTAATGCCGCATCATTTTGAGCCACTAATTGATGGGGATTGGGAAATCCTGGTTGTTGTCCAGCAGTATGATCGTTAGGTAGCCAGATATAATGTAACGCCGCCACCTTCCCTAATTTCACTTGTTTATCAAAATCTTCCTTCCAGTCCGCAAATCGCTGTAAATCAGAATAGTTTAAATCCCAGTAGTGATAATTTAGGGCATAGTGGTAAATAAAATCGGCAAACTTTTGGCGGAATTGTGGATCTTCCTGCCAAGCTTTAGCCAGACTATCATCTCCTGTCAATAATTTAGATAACTCACCAGCAAATTCCGGTTTTTCGATCAGACGAAGAGCCTCTGCTCTGGTATCCGCCTCACCGTAGTGAGACTTAAAAAGTTTGCTGGCTTCTTTACCTCGATCGCTTTTGGCCGCAAAAACTGTAGTTTGAGTATAAAACTTCTTAGCAAGTTCGCTCTCTGCCCCATAAGTTTCGACAATTAACTGATAAGCACGAGGGAAGATATAGTAAGGTTCTCCATAAATTTTGTAATCTACCCCTTTCGCTGCTAAAGCATCCCAGAGATAAGTGGGAGAAAAGGTGGCAGGTACAATACCAAAAGGATAACTATTGTATCGCCCAGAGTAGCGAGCATTCCCCAACCACTCTAAAAAAGGACTGGCATAACCGCTAGTGGTAAAACTATGCCCCAAAATGCTAATTTCTCCATTAGCATAAAAATTATCCAGCGTCACAAAATCTGAGGCTAATTTGTGGTGATTTGGAGTGATATCCCGACCGAATAAGGTGAGATTGGGGTCACCATTACCCCGCTCTAAATCTCCCAACACCTGATCGTAAGTCCGGTTTTCTTTGACAATATAAAAGATGTGACGAATCGGGATTTTTATTCCTGTTTTGGGACTGTAAATTGGGGAACCATCTTCTACCTGTTTTGTCCATTGTATCAGATTAGGCTCAATTTCTCTTTTGGGAATAATCGAAACGGATCCTTTTAATAAATTCAGGACATACTGAGGATTTGCACCTTCTTTGTCAGTCGGTTGAGGACCACCTGGATTCGGACGACGGGGATGAATCCCTTTCCCACTAAGGACAAACATTTGGTCATGGTTCGATAGTACTTTGGTAGGATACCAACCTGTTGGCACAAAGCCCAATTTTTCCTGTTTATCTCTATCAAATACTGCTACACCATTAATTTCGGCTTGAGTGACGTAAAGTCGATTTCCGTCTACAAGGCAGGAAGTGGGAGAACTACCAGAATGGAAATCTTGGTGATGAACATCTATTGTCCCGACTACTGTATCGCGTTTTGGATCGACGAGAGAAATATTATCTGAGGTAGTATTAACAACGTAAAGGGTTGAACCATCTGTGCAAAAATTTTGGGGAGTTTTGCCAACAGCAAGAGTTTTGATCGGTTTAAGTTGAGGATCGTAAACTAAAAGTTTGTTCTCTCCCAATAGAGTAAGGTATAGCTTATGATTTAGATACTGGACTGAATAGGGGAAATATCCCACCGTTACCTCTTTTTCAATTAACCCGGTTTCCGTATTGAGAATTGCTAGTTTACCTTTGTCATAAGCTTTTTGTTCGTTTTCCGTTACCATGTAGATAACAGCCAGATGATTTTTATCAATAGGAGTAATTCCGGCTGTGAAACCATTGACTGAATAGTTTCGCACTAGATTGAAGTCTTTGTTGAGGCGATAAACCTTTTGCGCGAAACCCCCACTAATATAAATATCCCCATCTAATCCTTCTGTAGCACTCGGAAAAATTGAGGGAAATTGGAGAGTTTTAATAACTTGGCTATTCTGGGGATTAATAATTGAGATTTCTTGACCATCTTTCCCGTAATAGCCAGTATTAAGCACTACCACTTTACCTTGATAGACAATTGCCTCACCAGGTAGCTTTCCTACTTCTACCTGAGTCCCTGCTGGGGCAATTTTCCAGCCATTGGGTAGCACCACTTCTGTGGAAATGTTGGCTTTTGCCACTTCTTGCGCCTGAGTGACATAGCGTTGCATTTCCTCGTAAGGACTTTTCTTGGCAAATCCCCACAATTCTCGGTTCAGGTTTTCTTCTTCTTCTGGTTCATCCACGTCTAAGTATCGCTGCTGCTGTTGGGCTGTGGCACGTAGAGATAAGGAGATTAATATAACCATACTGGCTAGCGCGAACCATTTACGTTTCATTCTTGCCTCCAGATTTTAGCTATGTAAAATTTTTTTCTTATCTTAATTGTAGCATTTCTCTTTACTTCAAAAACAATGTAGCAATGCACCCGCAGCTTAGTAAGGGTGCAAATAGATATAATTAAACCTAATAGTTACCAGGGGATGAGAAGTCTGGTTTATTTCCTCCCACACCCTTAGTAAAAATTACAGTAATTTCGCCCAATAGGTATCGAAAAACAACTTTACAAATACTTCTGTAACAACAACCCAAATTTGGCCTTAGTCTCTTCTGAAACTTTATCCAATGGAGTTAAAATGGCATTTTTCAAAGCAGAATGGGCATCAGAAATAGGTGGATTTTTGCTCAAGTGCTGGACAGTTTCTTGAATCACTTTTTGAGCATTGGTAGCATTCCGCATCAGATTGCCAATTACCATATCTACTGTAACATGATCGTGGTCGGGATGCCAGCAATCGTAATCGGTGACTAAGGCAATGGTAGCATAAGCAATTTCCGCTTCCCGTGCTAACTTTGCTTCTGGTAAATTCGTCATCCCAATTACAGTTGCCCCCCAACTGCGGTAGAGATTAGACTCAGCTTTAGTAGAAAAGGCTGGACCTTCCATACAAAGATAAGTGCCGCTACGATGTAAAGTTACATCAGGCAAATTTAAACTTGCGATCGCATCCGCTAAAATTTCTGCCAATTTGGGACAGACAGGATCCCCAAACCCAATATGGGCAACGATGCCATCGCCAAAAAAAGTAGATACCCGATTTTTCGTGCGATCGATAAATTGATCTGGTACTACCATATCCAATGGTTTCGCCTCTTCTTGCAATGAACCCACTGCCGAAGCCGAAATCAGATACTCTACACCCATCTGCTTCATCGCATAAATATTCGCTCTAAAGGGTAACTCTGAGGGCAAAAGTGCATGATTCCGTCCATGACGAGACAGAAAAACGACAGGCGTACCTTCTAAGCTTCCTAAAATTAAGGCATCTGAAGGTTTGCCAAAAGGAGTATCCACTTCCACTTCTTTGATATCCTTAAGGGCATCCATTTTGTATAAACCGCTACCGCCAATAATGCCAATCTTTGCTTGAGTCATCGTTTTTCTCTTCTGAGTGCTGTAGTGTCAAGCTATTGTATCGGGAAATCGATTGGTTAATAAACGGGATAGCCAAGGGAGTCAGTTTTTTCCAGTTGCCATATCAGATTTATCCCAAGGGGCTAGGGCGTAGGGGCTATTGGATTGAGAAGTAAGATATTTAATCAAATCTTTAATAAATCTTTACAGATTATCGAGAGAAAGTTATGAATTCCCCAGTTAATCTGTATGTAAGGGAAATTGCTGGTTCAGAACTTATCGAAGAAAATACCAGCAACCAGGTTTCTTAGTGCATCTCCAGTCGATCGAGCCAAAATTTTTCCCTGGAAACCGGGATGGCAATGGCACTGCGTGCCCGCTTCGCGATCGCAACTCTTGTATTTATCTATCACAAACCCATTAATATGTAAAGCAGACTACAGACAAGAGTAACTGCAATCCCTCAACTTCCTGCATCTACTTCCTCTTACTTCCACTTTCCCTACTTCCTTTAAATTAAATCCCATCATCATTGTCGGATTTAAACTCTCAGGCATCTACCAAGACATCATAGAAGCTCTTCGCCACCTTGCTTCAGCAGGTGATCGAGCAGCGATTGACGGGTTTTAACCCTGACGGGGCGACAACTATCGTGAAAACCTTTACAGGATAAGCTTTTCAAGCCGAGCAGCTCTGGAAAAATTAACCCCCCAATCTGACTAACAACAACAAACCTAT
>DOIX01000329.1:5962-13282 GCA_003511885.1 Cyanobacteria bacterium UBA11153 | reverse complement strand
ACTCGATTTTTGGAAAACGCGATTTGCTACACACCAGAATGTGGAAGGGTTTCAGCCATAGTTGTCGCCCCGTCAGATTTCCGTCTTAGCTTTGGCATGACTTTTATAGCAAGGGACTATTGGCTCGGGGCTAGGGACTAGAGCAGAAATCTGTAAAATCAATAGTTTGAGGAATTGAGAATGCCTTAATCGCTCTGGCGGTTGCTATAACTTTAGCTATATCAATCTGTTGATTAACTCAATAGACTTGATTGACAATGAGCTAAATCGGTGAATAATTTGGGAATTATATAAATATCGCTCTATCTAGAGAATTCCTCAGTTATCTCATCCAGTTGGTGATATTAACCTGAAAATTAATCTATGTTGTTGGAGATACTTAACTCAAAAGATACAACTGTTTTATCGGAAATGGATCCTTTATCATCCGGACAGTTTGAATTTTGGTTTCAACCTGTATATCATTCAAAAACAGGGATAGTTTTGCATAATGAAGTTCTGCTTCGTTGGCGAGATGATGAAGGGAACTTACATCTTCCTCAAGAATTTTTTCCATCTATATCTCGTGCGGGACAGCTTACCAAGTTAGACCAAATTGTCATTAAAAAAGCGACGGAATTACTAGCCCAGCAGCCCAATCGCTGCCTTTCTTTTAATCTATCGGGAGAAGACTTTAATGACTTTAGTTTAATTGAGTATATTGAAACCGTACTGGATCAATCTGGAGTCGATCCCAAACAATTAAGTTTTGAGCTAACCGAATCGACAATTGCCCAAAACTTTACCACAGCCAGAGCCTTTATCCGCGAGTTAAAAAGTTTAGGCTGTACCCTTGTCTTGGATAACTTTGCTAACCGAGAATTAACTCTATTCCAATGTCAGCAATTAGCCGTAGACTTAATTAAAGTCGATGGTCAACTAATACAACAGTTAAAAACAGAACCCACCAGTCGTGTCCTTACTAAAGCCATTCTCGAAGGAGTAAAAGCCCTCGGTCCAGTTACAGCTAAATTTATTACCGATGGCGTTATCTTAGAACTAGTTAAAGAAGAAAATCTTAATTACGTTCAAGGACATCACCTCAAATCTCCTAGTCCCGAACCAGATTGGATGGAATGGACTGGTGCAGTTATTTTAGAAGTAGAAGAACCAGCAATTGTTGCCCCACCATTTCCTTGGAAGCGTGTCTTCACTGGCACAGGTTTTGTCTTATTAGGAATAGCAGTAGCTGCAATTGGGATTGCCTCAATTGGCTATCGTTTGGGGACAATTGGTGTAGATGGAGGACTAATTAACGGGAGAATTGTCCGACTTCGAGCCCCCATTGATGGGAAAGTTAGTGCATTTTATGCCCAACCTGGTGCAACAGTAAAAACAGGACAAGTACTCGCCCGGATTCAAAGGAGTCAGGCAGAAGAACAATCCCTATTACAACTAGAAGGAATAGTGCGAGAAAATATTTCTCAACTGGAATCTGCACGTCGTTCTTTAACATTTCTCTACGCTCAGTTACAAAATGTAGATAACCAAGAACAATCTTTAAGACAAGTAGATAAAGTCATTGCCTCTATCGATGTCAACCAGCAAGAAGCCACCCTAGAAACAGCGAAGAAAAAAGCCGAAGCAGCCCGCATTGACTACGAACGTTATAACTTTTTGTATAAAGAAGGCGCAATTTCTCAACAACAGGTAGATTTACGAAAATTCACCTGGGATGCGGCAGAGTTAGAAATAAAAAAAGCCGAAGCAGCCCTTCGTTCATCCCAAACTTCTCTACTTGCTTCCGACAGAGGTATCGCCTTAAATAATCAGCAAACTCTTGGCTCCAACTTCGCGGATCAAAAAGCAAATTTAATTCAAGAAATTCAAACCCAAGTCGGAGAAGTAAATACCTTACAAGCAAAAATTTCTACTAGCAAAGCCCAACTTCAGCAAGCCCAATCCTTATATAGCAAACGCCAAGATATGGAAGTCCCTGCTCCCCTCACAGGCGTTATTTATACAACAGATAGAGAAGAGGGAGAAGAGGTAAACCAATCGGAACCTTTTCTGACTCTTCTCGATTGCAATGAACTCTGGATTGAATCAGTAGTTAGCGCCAAAGAAGCTAGCCAAATTGATCCTAATAAACCTGTAAAAGTAACTCTGGCAGGTTATACGGAACCTCTTACAGGTAAATTAGATTTAGTTCAGCCCATTAGTAGCATTCAGGGGATTGAAGAAAGGACTCGACTGATTCAAGTTCAAGCACTTATGCCAGCTATTCCCCCTCAATTAGTTGGGCAACCTTTAGCACGAGTTACTGTCCGGATTCCTCCTCCACCTAGTCACCATCAGTCCCAACAATTTTGCGGTTTAGGGCAAACAGTCAGGCTTAATTTTACTAAAAAGCCAATTAGTTTTAATGGCTGGGATACTTTAAAAACCTGGGATAGATGGGGCTTGCTATCGACTTTTTTACCTAAGAAAGACAACGATAACGATATGTAAAAGTTTGTAGTAGGCGCTTTAGCGCTAAAGCGCTTACTACGAATCTAAGATATTAGATTAGAGGGTTTTATTGTGCAAAAAATGACCAAATCTGCTAGAGTTAGAAACATTCTCCAGGCTTATATCAATTTTTTATTTGTCATATTAATTGCGACATTAAGTATAGCCAGTCTCCGGATTTTGAAAGACTCAGAACGACTGGATATCCTCGGTTATTCAGGGTTAATGAGCTTGGGATTTCTGGGAATGTGGCGCTGGGGTTGGGCAATTTTACAACTAATCCGATCTCATATTTACTTATATATAGTGTTCCCCCACTGGCGACGGAAAGCCAAGAAAATTCCGGTAGAACAACTACCACCTGTATGCTTGTTAGTACCAACTTATAAAGAGGAACCTTGGATTACAAAACGAGTATTTTCTGCCATTGCCAAAGAAGCAAAAACCTTGGCTTATCCCATTACTATTTTAATTACTAGTAGCAGTAATTCAGAAAATGCCGAAATCCTTAATGTTTTAAAATCAGTCGATCCAGAATTAAGCCGAATTCGGGTAATTACTCAGGTACAAACTGGAGAAGGAAAACGGAAAGCAATGGCTAATGGTTTGCGAGAATTAGCACGGCTTAACTTACCCAAACATACAATTGTTGCCCTGATGGATGGAGATTCAGAAATTACTCCAGGAACTTTACGAGGTTGCTTACCTTTTTTTTGTATGTTTCCCAAAATGGGGGCACTTACTACTGATGAATTGCCAATTGTGAATGGATCTTATTTATTTTCAGAATGGTTTCACCTCCGGCTATCCCAAAGACATCATCAAATGTCTTCTGTATCTCTTTCCAGTAAAATTATGTGCTTGACAGGGCGCTTTTCCCTGTTTCGAGCAGAAGCCGCATTGGATCCAACTTTTGCCGATAAATTAGAAACAGATACCCTAGATGATTGGTTGTGGGGACGGTTTAAATTTCTGTCTGGGGATGATAAAAGTACTTGGTATTGGTTGCTGCAACGGGGCTACGATATGATTTATGTCCCCGATGTCATTGTCTACTCGATTGAAACCATTTCTGGCTCCTTCACCAACCGTGCTTATCAGAATATGCGCCGCTGGTTTGGTAATATGTTGCGTAATAGCGATCGCGCAATTTCCCTCGGTCCAGGTAAAGCTGGCTGGTTTATGTGGTTTTGTCTCCTAGATCAACGGATCAGTTTTTGGACTTCTCTGGTTACGCCAGGGATTTTAATCATCACACTCCTGCAATTTAACTGGTTGGCTGTCGTTGTCATCCTTTGTTGGGTATTTTTTACTCGTTCCCTCGTCTTGACTATTATCTTCTGGAGACGAGACTCTTACCTGAAACCAATTCATTTACCAATGTTATTAATTTCCCAATGGAGTGCAGCGATAGTTAAAATTTGGACTCAAATGAATTTAGCCCAGCAAAAATGGACTAATCGTGGCAGTCAAAGTATTTCAGCAGAAGGAACAGGTTTTACTCGCTTTGTGAAACTGGGAACTTCTCGTTTCCTTTATTTCTCTCAGTTATTTGGATTAGCGGTAGCTTTATCCTGGTTAGCTGGTATTATTAATCCACCTCAAATGGTATCGGGATTGCGATGGAGTCAGGAAGTTTCTTACCAACCACCACCAACTCAAATTATCATAGCAACAGACTATGGTGTAATTCCTAGCGATAGTCGCGATGACTCTCAACCTCTGCAAAAATTAATCGACAAATTACCCCCTCAAAATCGCATTGAAATAAATTTACCCATTGGTGAAATAGATTTATACCAACCCCTAGTTATCGCCCGAAGCGATACCATACTCAAAGGAGAGGGACGAGGACGGACGATTTTAGTTTCTCATGCAAGTCAAAACCAGCGTAAAGCCGTCATTATAATTAAACCTCCATCTGCAAAAATCAGCACAACGCGATCGCAATCTCCCCAATTAGGACTAAAATCTAATCAAATCACACCAGCAAACAATGTTTCCCTCGCTGGTGCATCTACACCCATCCCTACTTCCCATAATCTCCATCATATAGATTTAGAAGGATTCACCTTGCACTACCCCAAACCCGCCCCATCCCTGGACAGTATTGTTTTGGAAAATGTTACCCAATCAACCATCAAAAATATCCATCTCCAAGACGGTAGCCGTCACTCTTTAATCCTGCGGAATACTGAAAATATTACCCTTGAGTATGTAACTATCGATAGTAAATCAGAAACAAAACAAATCATCAAAACCAATGCAGTCAATACTCAGATTAAAGGCTTAACAGTTGATAGTTGACAGTTGACAGTTGACAGTTAACAGTTGGCAATCCAGAAAATTAATTATTTGGCAGTTGCCTGGAGAACAAAATAACCTCAATTAGCCATTAGCCATTAGCCATTAGCCATCAATAAAAATAATCCAACCCATGAAATCCTGGAAAACAGCCGCCCAAATTATTTTAGGCACATCCCTTCTCCTCCTGACAATGAACTGTTCCGGAAAATTCTCCAAAACAACTGCCACCTCAAATTCATCAACCACTACAATTGACCAAAATCATCCCAATCCAGTCGATAAATTATCATCAGAAATCTCCCAAATAGATAGCAATATATACCAACTAATTTGGTCAGGAGGATTTCAAAATACTGACTGGCAAACCTACTGGGGATTTCAAAGCAAAGGCTCATGGGGATTATCAGAAAATACAACAATAATATCCGATCCTACCGGAAAATCTGGGAAAATACTCAGAGTTAAATATCCCAAAGGCTCCGCTAGTCCAAACGCAGTCCGGACAGAAGGTGCTCCCTTAGGAGGGGCACAATTTTATGCCAAATTAGGTATGACACCACAAGACACTTTACTCCTCAGTTACTCCGTCCGATTTAGCGATAACTTTGAATTTGTCAAAGGAGGAAAATTACCAGGACTTTATGGTGGTACTGCTGTAAGTGGCGGAAATATTCCTAATGGTACAAACGGTTTTTCTACCCGTTTTATGTGGCGTAAAAATGGCGAAGGCGAAGTCTATGCTTACCTGCCCACCAGCAACGAATATGGCACTTCAATTGGTCGAGGTAACTGGAGATTTCAACCCGGTGTTTGGTACAAAATAGAACAAGAAGTTACTCTCAATCAACCCGGAAAAGCAGATGGGAGAATCCGCGTTTGGCTCGATAATAGCTTAGTATTAGACCAAGGTGGACTAACATTTCGCACAGTCAATACTTTGAAAATTGAAGGGATATTCTTCTCCACCTTCTTTGGCGGCGAAGATACCAGTTGGGCACCTTCAAAAGATGTCTATGCTGACTTTGCAGATTTCAAAGTATCCAAACCTAGTGGGGTAACTTTAAACCGCTCTCAATCTCAGTTATCGCAGTTGACACTTGACAGTTATTAAGACTTACCCATCTATCTGTAGGGTGCGTTAGCTTGGGCATAACGCACCATTCCCACTAAAATTACCTGGCATTTTCTGTAATTTAAGCTAACGCACTATTTCTACTAAAATTACCTGGTATTTTCTGTAATTTGGGCTAATAAACTGTATTCCTCACCACGGAAAATGCTATATGTAATTGTCAACTGTCAACTGTCAACTGCTATACTACCTGACAAGCTAATTTCGGTATTGGCGGGTAATCCCTACCCTGGTAAATTTTCAAATCGTTTAAACTTAAATAAGTCAGAACTTACGCAGCGATACTACTTAGTGGATGGTGTGCTAGCTTACCCATAACGCACCCTACTAATGTAGTTTATAGTGTGGATAGTGCGTTAGCTCACCCATAACGCACCCTACAGATGGAAACTTTGTGTAAGTCCTGGAAATTTCACCGTTTCTATAACAAATCGGAGTTAGCATTCATGGTATTATTTGGATTTGGCAAAAAGCTTTCCCTACCTACGCCTAACGAAGCATTACCAGGAAGGAAAGAATCCATGCCCGTACCAGCCCATCATTTTGTCAATGGCAATCCTCTCAAACCCCCATATCCAGATGGATTAGAAATAGCAATGTTTGGTTTAGGCTGTTTCTGGGGTGCGGAACGGAAATTTTGGCAACAAGAGGGAGTATTCACAACAGCAGTCGGCTACGCCGCTGGCATTACCCCAAATCCTACTTATAAAGAAGTTTGCAGCGGGATGACAGGACATAACGAAGTAGTTTTAGCAGTATTCGATCCTAAAATTATTAGTTACTCCTCACTCCTAAAAGTATTTTGGGAAAGTCATAATCCTACCCAAGGAATGCGCCAAGGTAATGATACTGGTACTCAATATCGCTCCGGAATTTACGTTTATTCCGAAAGTCAAAAGCAGTTAGCTATCGCATCAAAAGCTGCCTATCAAAAAGCCCTCAAAGCTTCCGGTTACGGGGAAATTACCACCGAGATTCTTGATGCCCCTGAGTTTTACTATGCAGAAGACTACCATCAACAATATCTAGCTAAAAATCCAGGTGGGTATTGCGGTTTAGGTGGAACAAATGTTTGTTTACCAGAAATGGTTAATTCTTAGTTAGGTAAGGAATGAGTTTGATCGCAGAGGATTAAAACTGTATATTATCAAAAACAGTCAATTATCCTAAATCCTTTCCTGCCAAGATTTGCCCCTTCCCTGTCAAGAGTCTCAACTCGTATTGGCAGCAGCGTCATCGCTTAACTAAAAATTTTGCGATCGCCCCGAAGGGTGGACGCTGCTAAAATTCAGACATAAATGGGGTTTGCTGTATAAAGTTGAAACCTTTACTGCAGTTCGATTTGAGTGGTGATTCAGTTAGTGAAAAGTACCAGGAATAAGAGTTACACC
>DOIX01000329.1:5585-5752 GCA_003511885.1 Cyanobacteria bacterium UBA11153 | reverse complement strand
AGTACCAGGAATAAGAGTTACACCCCTCAAAATTCATAGACTTTTTAACTTAAACGAGAAAATTGCCCCACACCCTGCCCTAACGAAAAAACTTATTCAGCAAACCCTAAATGACCTGAGTTCGACGAAAGAGCCGAATCTGAAAGCAAGTAAACAAGAGCTTTACA
>DOIX01000329.1:0-5335 GCA_003511885.1 Cyanobacteria bacterium UBA11153 | reverse complement strand
TCAAATCTCTTAGGCAAGAAATCGATATTACGAGCGAAATTTTGGTAACTATAGCGCTACGCATTAACGTTAGGACATATTCTCAAGCTGCGTTATTCTTAATTCAGGATTCAAGTTTAAATAACGTCCTAACGTGTGCTGGTAGTCCTATATCATGAAGTCAAGGGAAAACACCATTGGCGTAGCCTGCACGAAGCGCATACTCCGAACTCCGAACTCCGAACTCAGGTAAATGGAAGTTAACCCTGTCGGGGTAACTTCCATTTAACAGCGATCTTTTAACCATTCCCCTTACGCCACCTTAACAGCAGGCTGCTCGTGTTCTACCACAAATACATTAGCGTAGAGATTAGCCACAATTTGCTTACCTTCCAAAGTCAACTCCAAATACCGCAAAGAATCCTTAATATAAGGATATACCCCATTCCAATAAAACTTGGAATAATTTTGGCGCAAATCTCCAGGATTGCGATAGCCCAAAGCATCGCTTACACCAGTTTCCTTAAACTCATAGAATAAGGCACTAATCTTCTTCAAATATCGAGGATCGCTAAGTTGACCAATTAAATCTGCAGCCCTGACCATACCAGGAAGATGAATCTTATCTTGGTGATCTTCATCGGAAGGCACAGGAAAACGAGTTAATTCAATATTCCGCTTAATTTCCTCAGCATCAATCAACAGATTACTACCAAAACGCTCTTCAATAAATAATTTGCCGCGATCGACATGATAAGGAGTTAAAGAAGCATCTGTCGCACCGGGCGCTAACTTTACCATCGCCCCATCCACACCTGTCGCATACAATCCTTCACTAATACGATCTTGACGACAAACCCCTTTAACATAGCCAATATCATGACACAGTAAAGAAATAATACCGTGCATCCAATCTTCACAAGAAATACCCCCTTCCCGGATATGCTTGCCGCGCAAAACTTCTTGTCCGACTAAAGTAACCAAGATAGTATGTTCGACATTATGATAGAGAGCATCGCTATTAGCAATATTTTCCAAAGCCATACTACCTGCCCAGCCGATAATATCAGCATAGTCAGATTTCCAACCTCCATAAGTCCGGCGGTAGCCTTCTTGGATTTTTTGGACAAATTGATCGATCAGGATTTGCGTGACATCAAACATAAAGATTCCTCCCAAGTTATTTTCTAAGATATTTTAAGTTTACACTCCTGAAATTGATTTCCCTGTACCTGGTAAAACTAAAATCTATATTTCTACTTTATTGAAAAATTCCTTACCTATAGCGATCGCTCCTTGTCCTTCAATGTGATACTTGAGGATACCCCCGTGCGATCCTCGGATGGGCTGTGAGAGCAGCTCTCATTGGATAGCGAGGACTCTGATAAGGTATGTATCGGCTATGGAGGAAAAGTAAATATCCAATGCAAGCTGTACTTTATCTTACTAGATACTTTTTCTTGTATAGCAACCGCCATATTGGTTGAGAAAGAAATAAATTCATCAAGAGAGCCTTAAAGCCTTGATCGATTGAGGGTTTGATGAGCATGAAATAACTATCCGCTATCAATTGTCAACTGCTATATCTTCCCTAATCTTCTAAGGTTTGCCAAACACCTCATCTTCTCTACCAACCCACCATTCTCCTAGTTTCAGCATATCTTCATGTAACTGGGCTAGTTCAGCAAAATATTCATCAGGAGAAAGGGTTGATTTACGTTCCTGAAGCTTCTTCAGACGCAATTGTCCCAATAGCCAAGGTTTAGAAATCCCGTCTGTTGCCTCAATATATCTAGCCAGATCGTTACTATTCATAATTTGTTTTCTGGTTAATTATTTGCGAGTTACTAAGTCAATAAACAACGGTCAATAACTAATAACCAATAACCAATAATTATAATTTACCCAACTGAGTTATTTTCAAGGCATATTTTGAGCAACAAAATCCCAGTTAGCGAGGTTATTCAGAAAAGCTTCAACAAAATCAGGCCGTCTGTTTTGGTAATCTAAATAATAAGCGTGTTCCCAAACATCGCAGGTTAACAAAGGAATTTGTCCTGCATGGAGAGGATTTTCTGCATTGAGAGTCTTGATCGCTTTGAGAGTAGCACCATCAAGAACCAGCCAAGCCCAACCACTACCAAATTGAGTAGTAGCCGCTGTTTTGAAAGCTTCCTTAAACTTATCGTAGCTACCGAAATCCGCATTAATCTTGTCGGCAACAGCACCAGTAGGCGCACCACCACCACCGGGTTTCATAGAGTTCCAGAAAAAAGTATGATTCCAAGCTTGGGCAGCATTATTAAAGATACCAGCTTTAGAAGCATCACCGTAGACTGCCTTAATGACTTCCTCAATTGGCATATTCGCCATATCAGTGTCTTTCGTTAGGTTATTGTAGTTAGTCACATAAGCCGCATGGTGCTTATCGTGGTGAAACTCCAGGGTTTTGGCGGAGATGTAAGGGTCTAGAGCATTATACTCATAAGGTAAAGGCGGTAGTTCATAAGCCATTGGGTTCTATCCTCTCGATCTGGATTTAGTGTTTTGTCTTTGACACCGCTGTGGATGCCATCATCAAGTTTAGCGTTAGCGGTGCGATCGCGCTCTTCATAGCTTACCGCGCTGCACTAGTGCTGGTCTAAACAGTACCAAAACTCTGGGGAATGGAGGAAAATTTTTTTATCCCAATTCAAAGTCAAGATTTAGCTGTCAAGTGTCAATTGCTATACATATATTTACTTGATTGTCAATCTCCTATCTTTGTGGCAAGCTAAAAATTAGTTTTGTTACGGATAGCTTGTAGTATCTTTTTCTTTTAACTGCTTCTCACTGAAACCTAGACTGAGACTGGGTTTTCATTCGGTAACCTGCCTATTTTTTCTAAAATAGTTATAAAAATCGATTATCTCATGAGCTTTCTCAATAGCAAATCGTACTACGTTTCTACCACAATGTCAATAGTAGCCTTCTAGGTGCTTCACATTAATTGATATTGTCAAAAAATCATGATGTAATTGAATAATTTAAAATAAAACCTGAAAAATGATAAAATTTATTTATTTATTTAAACTGAGCTTATTCGCACCTCCCCAAACTATGGAGCGAGAAGATAAAAAAAATCACAAAATACTGTAGAATTACGATCGCGGTAGGATATAAAGCACTCTTAGAGATGCAGTATAAAGCGTGAAACTATTTATTTATCACACTCCGGAACAAACCCCGACAGATAAAATACCAGACTGCGCGATCGCAGTTGATGTACTGCGAGCCACAACTACGATGGCGACAGTGTTAAATGCAGGCGCTGAGGCGGTACAAGTCTTTAGCGATATCAATGAGTTGATGGTAGTGAGCGAAAAATGGCCTGCGGATCAACGCTTGCGTGCCGGAGAACGTGGTGGCTCTATGGTAGAAGGTTTTGACTTGGGTAATTCGCCTCTTGATTGTACGCCGGAACGAGTACAAGGAAGGAGATTATTTATTACCACAACAAACGGTACTCGTGCCCTACAAGCAGTGCAAAACGCGCCAACTGTCTTGGCAGCAGCTTTGATCAATCGTGCTGCGGTGGTAAACTATCTGGTGGAAAAGCAGCCAGAAACTTTGTGGTTGGTAGGTTCTGGTTGGGAAGGGAGTTTTTCTTTGGAGGATACCACCTGTACGGGCGCGATCGCCCATAGTCTTCTGACGCAGTTGAACTGTAATGAGGAAGCCTTAGCTGGTAATGATGAAGTAATTGGTGCGATCGCGCTTTACTCTAAATGGCAAGATCGGTTATTGGATATGTTCCATCACGCCAGTCACGGACAACGCCTCTTACGGCTGAATTGCCACGAAGATTTAAAATATTGCGCCCAATTAGATATTTTAGATGTTCTACCCATTCAGAAAGAACCTGGCATTTTAGTGAAAAACTAAGTCAAAAACAGGAAGACAAGGGAGATAAAAAATTTCTTTTTTATCCTCCCTGCTCCCATAGCCCTTAGCCCCCTTTAAAACTGCCGCAAAAAGCGCAAATCGCTATTATAAAGTCGGCGAATATCATCAATTTGGTGGAAAACCATGGCAAAACGTTCCGCACCAAAACCAGCCGCAAAACCAGTATAGATTTCTGGATCGTATCCTACAGCCTTCAAAACATTAGGATCTACCATCCCGCAGCCACCCATTTCCAGCCATTTTCCTTTCCACTGAACATCTATTTCAGCAGATGGCTCAGTAAAAGGGAAATAACTAGCACGGAGACGAACAGGGACTTCCTCGCCAAACATTTCCTGAAAGAATACCTTCAACGTACCCTTAAGATCGGCAAAAGTTATCCCTTCATCCACAGCTAAAATTTCGATTTGATGGAAAACGGCGGCATGAGTAGCATCCACAGTATCCCGACGATAAACGCGACCTGGTGCGATAATACGGATAGGAGGATCGTTATCTTCCATATAACGAATTTGCACCGAAGAAGTATGAGTGCGAAGTAAATTGCCATCAGGAAGGTAAAAGGTATCCTGCATATCCCTGGCTGGATGATCTGGTGGTGTATTTAATGCTTCAAAATTATAATAATCGGTTTCCATTTCCGGACCGCTGGCAAGAGTATAGCCCAGACCGACGAAAATATCTAAAACGCGATCGATGGTACTGTTAATGGGATGGAGTTTTCCTTGGGGACGATAAACTCCCGGCATCGTGACATCCAAGGTTTCATCTGCTAATTTAGCTTGAATTTCGACTGCTTGGAGGTTTTGGCGCTTCTCATCTAAATTATTTTGAAGTGCTTCCTTAACTTCATTAGCCAAAGCGCCGATACGAGGACGATTTTCTGCGTCCAATTTCCCCATACCGCGCAAAACAACAGAGAGTTGTCCCTTTTTGCCCAGGTAGTTAACGCGCAATTGTTCTAATTCTTCCAGAGTTTGGACTTTTGCGATCGCAGTTATGGCTTCTTCTTTGAGTGCGGCTAGTTGGATGTCAATCTCGTTAACGGCAGTAATCATGCTAGTCGTATTAATCGTTAATTCTTTTTAATATAGCCTTTTTGTTCAGACACTGGACTAAATTAAGCAGAAGAGGATGCGCCGATGCACCAATAACCTGAGTTCGGAGTTCGGAGGAAGGTGTTTGCCCTTGACTTTTTTCATGATAGTTACCAAAATTGGGATCGTAATATCGATTTCTTTCCTAAGAGATTTGATAAAAAAATGCTGTAAAGCTATAGCAATCCTAAATGAGTTGTAACAAGTGCACGGCTTGAAACCCAGTCAGAGCAAGGATCTCAGTTTTCAGGCATTGCCACAAATGATTTAGGATTGCTATAGTTTAAAGGAGTAGTAGCTTATTTGTTTCTTGA